>NZ_LZHO01000010.1:0-30586 GCF_001690895.1 Gilliamella sp. Nev5-1
GCACGACCTTCGTCAAGTAATTTACGGAACATTTCAACACCAGTACAAGTGGTTTTAGTTGTTGGTTTGATACCCACGATTTCAACTTCTTCACCCACTTTGATTACACCGCGTTCAACACGACCAGTTACTACTGTACCACGACCTGAAATTGAGAATACGTCTTCAATTGGTAATAGGAATGGTTTATCAATATCACGCTCTGGCTCTGGGATGTAGCTGTCTAATGCTTCAGCTAATTCAACAATTTTGTCTTCCCACGCTGCTTCGCCTTCTAATGCTTTAAGCGCTGAACCACGGATTACTGGTGTGTCATCACCTGGGAAATCGTATTGAGATAGAAGCTCACGGACTTCCATTTCAACTAATTCTAATAACTCTTCGTCATCAACCATATCACATTTGTTTAAGAATACGATGATGTAAGGAACACCTACTTGACGACCTAAAAGGATGTGCTCACGAGTTTGTGGCATAGGACCATCAGTTGCTGCTACGACTAAGATAGCACCGTCCATTTGTGCCGCACCAGTGATCATGTTTTTAACATAGTCAGCATGGCCTGGGCAGTCTACGTGCGCATAGTGGCGAGTTGGTGTATCGTATTCAACGTGTGAAGTATTGATGGTGATACCACGTGCTTTTTCTTCTGGTGCGTTATCGATTTGATCGAATGCACGAGCTTGACCGCCGTATTTTTTAGCAAGAACAGAAGTAATTGCTGCAGTTAAAGTTGTTTTACCATGGTCAACGTGGCCGATTGTACCAACGTTAACGTGGGGTTTTGTACGTTCAAATTTTTCTTTAGACATCGATTGTCCCTCAAATGTAATACAAATCGGTGGCGATTCACCACATTAACCAAGTATCATATTTAATATCAACATAATACTAACTTAAAATTAGCTCTGAATAATAACAGATAAAGCTATCTAGTGACAAGCATTAAAAGCAGTCAAATTTAATATTTTTAGAAGTTTAGGAGAATAACAAGAATGGTGCTGATAGGCAGATTTGAACTGCCGACCTCACCCTTACCAAGGGTGCGCTCTACCAACTGAGCTATATCAGCAATTGGAGCGGGCAGCGGGAATCGAACCCGCATCATCAGCTTGGAAGGCTGAGGTAATAGCCATTATACGATGCCCGCATGTTCAAACTCGGCTACCTAAATGCTTCAATTAGCTATTGCTAACATTAGATGATGGTGGTGGGGGAAGGATTCGAACCTTCGAAGTGTGACACGGCAGATTTACAGTCTGCTCCCTTTGGCCGCTCGGGAACCCCACCCCGAATCTTTATAAATTTGTCTACTTAGGAAAATGGTGCCGGCTGCCGGAATCGAACTGGCGACCTACTGATTACAAGTCAGTTGCTCTACCTACTGAGCTAAGCCGGCCTAAGTGCTGCGCATTATGAACTAGAACATTTAACCTTGCAAGCAAAAAAAACAAATTTTATTTTGTTTGATTAAAAAAAAATCAAAAACATAAAAAAGACCTGAAATTCAAACTATTCCAGGTCTTTTTTTAATCAAAGTGTAAATTTATATTATTTCTTTTTAGCTAGTTTTTTTAGAACTCTCCACACCTTTTGCTGCGGTATGTACAGCAACATCCTCACTAATGTCCCCTCTATCCTGATATGCACGACCATAATAAGTATCAAGCAGAATTTGTTTTAACTCTGCAATTAAAGGATAACGAGGATTTGCCCCTGTACATTGGTCATCAAAAGCATCAACAGCCAATTGATCAACCTGTGCTAAGAAAGTGTTTTCATCGACTCCAAATTCCTTAATTGAGAATGGGATATCAAGATCTTTTCTAAGCTGATCTAACCAAGCAATTAATTTCTCGACTTTCATCTCATCTTTATCAGTAGCTGCGGTTAAACCTAAATGATCAGCAACTTCTGCATAACGGATAATTGCTTTAGGATAACCATATTGGCTAAATGTGCCCTGCTTAGTTGGTTTGTCAGTTGCATTAAAACGCACCACATTACTAATTAACATCGCATTTGCCACACCATGTGGAATATGGAAAGCTGCCCCAATTTTATGCGCCATTGAGTGACAAACGCCAAGGAATGCCTGAGCAAAAGCAACACCGGCTAATGTTGCTGCACTATGCACTTTTTCTCGAGCAACAGGATTTTTGGCACCTTCTTTATAACTTGTCGGTAAGTAGGTTTTTAACAGACTTAATGCTTGTAAAGCTTGGCCATCAGAAAACTCACTTGCCATCACCGACACATAAGCTTCTAAAGCATGTGTTACTGCATCATAACCACCAGCAGCACAAAGTGAGCGAGGCATATTCATCACTAAATTTGCATCAACTATTGCCATATGAGGCGTAATAGCATAATCCGCTAATGGGTATTTTTGACCTGTTGCATCATCAGTAACAACGGCAAACGGAGTCACTTCAGAGCCTGTACCCGATGTTGTTGTGACACAAATTAATTTTGCTTTTTGACCCATATTTGGGAAATGGCAAGCACGTTTACGAATATCCATAAAACGTAATGCTAATTCTTCAAATTTTGTTTCAGGATGCTCATATAAAACCCACATGATTTTAGCCGCATCCATTGGTGAACCACCACCTAAAGCAATAATGGTATCCGGTTGGAATACTTGCATTGAGTCGGTACCTTTACGGACAACACTTAATGTTGGATCTGCTTCAACATCAAAGAAAGTTTCGCAAATAACACCTTGTGCTTCTAATTGATCAGTGATTTGTTTTGAATAACCGTTGTTAAATAGGAATTTATCCGTTACTAAAAATACGCGTTTTGCGCCTTGCTCAACCACTTCACTTAAAGCAACAGGTAATGAGCCACGTTTAAAATAGATAGAACTTGGTAGTTTATGCCATAACATATTTTCTGCTCTCTTAGCGATTGTTTTCTTATTGATTAAGTGCTTTGGTCCAACATTTTCAGATACCGAGTTTCCACCCCAAGAACCACATCCTAAAGTTAAAGATGGTGCTAAATCAAAATTATACAAATCACCAATACCACCATGAGCTGCTGGTTGATTAATTAAAATACGGCAAGTTTTCATTTTACTACCAAAATAAGCAATACGTTCACGGTTGCTATCTTGATCAGTGTAAAGAACAGAAGTATGCCCCATTCCCCCCATTTCAACTAACTTTTCTGCTTTATCAACAGCCTCATAAAAACCTTTCGCTTTAAACATAGCAAGCGTTGGGGAAAGTTTTTCATGGGCAAATGGCTCAGATAAATCAACATTATTCACTTCACCAACCAGGACTTTTGAACCAGCAGGCACTTTAAGACCAGCCATTTCAGCAATTTTTGTTGCTGGTTGACCAACAATATTGGCATTTAATGCACCTTTATCGTTTAAAATGATGCCTTGCACTGCTTGTGTTTCTTTAGCATTTAAAACATATGCGCCATATTGGGTTAATAAACGGCGCACTTCATCATATACAGAATCAACCACAACAATTGCTTGTTCTGAAGCACAAATCATACCATTATCGAATGTCTTAGACATAAGAACAGAAGCCACAGCACGTTTTAAATCAGCTGTTTCATCAATAACAACAGGTGTATTACCCGCTCCAACACCTAATGCTGGTTTACCTGAACTGTACGCTGCTTTGACCATACCCGGTCCACCCGTTGCTAAAATAGCAGCCACATCATCGTGATGCATTAATGCATTTGATAATTCGATAGATGGTTCATCAATCCAACCAATAATATCTTGTGGTGCACCCGCTTTAATTGCCGCATCTAACACAATTCGAGCTGCTTCAATCGTTGATTTTTTGGCTCTAGGATGTGGAGAGAAGACAATTGCATTACGTGTTTTTAGACTAATTAAGGATTTGAAAATTGCGGTAGAAGTTGGATTAGTGGTAGGAACAATTCCACAAATAATACCAAGTGGTTCTGCTATAGTAATAGTACCAAATGGTTCATTCTCGGCCACGACGCCACAAGTCTTATCGTGACGATATTTATTTAAAATATACTCAGCGGCAAAAAGGTTCTTTATGACTTTATCTTCAACAATTCCCATTCCTGACTCAGCAACTGCCTGCTGTGCTAGTGGGATACGTGCTGCCGCTGCGGCT
Source organism: Gilliamella sp. Nev5-1 (assembly GCF_001690895.1). Lineage (NCBI taxonomy): Bacteria > Pseudomonadati > Pseudomonadota > Gammaproteobacteria > Orbales > Orbaceae > Gilliamella > Gilliamella sp. Nev5-1. The sequence goes on from NZ_LZHO01000010.1 coordinate 4,128, forward strand.
GTTGCGGCTGCTACAAAGATTTTGTCGACTTGCTCTTGAGTATAAGTTGAATAAGTCTCCTGTGCTTTTTTCACTCGAGCCATTAACTCATTTAACTCATTCATATTAGTTACTGCCATAGATTTCTCCTTGAAATTAAAAAATAAATCGGGATCGTTTGGCGTCTTCCTTGAAACTATTTAATGCTTAAGCATAATAACAAAACGAAATTAGCACTATCCTAAATCAGATTTTTAATTTATACAATAAGATATTAAACAAAAAAGTAGTTTAATAATAGAACAAGGATTTTTAAGAAGAGAAAAAAAATTGAATAATAAAAATAGCAACAGATAAACAACTATTTCTAATAAAAAAAATAGTTGTTATTGAACGTAAATCATAACATAAAAAAAGAAGCCGATTGTTTAGTTCAAAATATAAATCATAAATGACATAATCTATTTAATACATAACTCACAGCAACAAAACCAAAAGTTGCTGTGACTGTGGTAATTGCCCCAAATCCTGATTCGCAGTCCATTTTTTTAGGACCATCTGCGTCACTTTTGGTAAAGCATATTTGCCCATTTTTAGCTGGATAAGTTAGTTGTTCGGTAGAATAAACACATGGAATGGCAAATTTACCTTTACTGTCTTTATTAAGTTTATAATGATTTTTCAATTTTTCGCGTAATTTAGCGGCTAATGGATCTTGAATTGTTTTTGCTAAATCAGTAATTTTAATTTGAGTAGGATCTTTTTGCCCACCAGCTCCACCAATGGTAATCACTTTTAATTTCTGTCGCTTACAATATGCAAGTACAGCCGCTTTATCATTTACACTATCAATAGCATCAATAATATAGTGATAACGCGGTGATTGTTTTGTGCCCAAATATTCACTGACATTATCTCCATTAATGAAATCATCAATTTCATTTACAACACATTCAGGATTGATTTGTAAAATTCGCTCAGCCATAACCGATGTCTTTGCTTTACCAATATTGGATTTTAACGCATGAATTTGACGGTTAGTATTTGTAACGCAAACATCATCCATATCAATTAAGGTGATTTGACCAATACCACTACGCGCTAGCGATTCAGCAACCCAAGACCCCACGCCGCCAATACCAATCACACAAATATGCGCTTGCAAAAAACATTGCAAGGCTGATTCACCATAAAGCCTTGCAATACCGCTAAAACGTTGAAGATAAGATTCTGTGTTCATAGACAATGATTAATGGTGCTTATACTCAAACACCTACTCTCCTGAAACTTTTTCACAAATTATAACTGTAATATTATTTTATAAACAAGTTAATAATAAATATTAGTGATACTATACCTTTTCAAGAATAAAAAACTAAATTTCTAGCTCTCATAAAGATCAACTAAATCATCCCGATGATGCGCAATAAGTAGGATATTATTTGTCATTAATTGTATTCGTTTGAGTTATTAATTTTCCCTACAATAAAACGTTGTTAACTATAATTAAAGAGGAAATAAAGAATGCGCAAACCCAAAAAACTACTTAATGATCCCAATAATGTAAGACAAGAAGTCATGCAGGGATTGATCTATGCCTATCAGGGTAGATTAACTGCAATTTCTGAACATTGTGCCGTTTATGGTAACCATATTGCCAGTGATCAAGTAGTTATTGTCTCAGGTGGTGGTAGTGGTCACGAACCAACCTTTGCAGGATTTATTGGTAAAGGCGGAATTGATGGCTGTGCAATTGGCGAAGTTTTCACATCGCCATCTCCAGATCAAATTATTGAAGTAACCAAAGCTATAGAAAAAGGAAAAGGCGTACTATTTTTGTTTGGCAACTATTCTGGTGATGGAATGAATTTTGATATTGCAGCCGAAATATTAGGAGAAGAAAATATTGTTATCAAAACGATTCGAGCAACTGATGATATTGCTTCGGCACCATTATCTAAGATTTCTGATCGCCGTGGCGTCGCTGGTATTATGTTTTTATACAAAATTGCTGGCGCTGCCGCACAATTTGAAAAATACGACCTTGAAAATCTCTACCAAGTTGTATCGAAAGCAAACAACAATGTTCGTACCATCGGTGTCGCCCTAGATGGATGTGCACTACCCCAATCAAGTCATTTCAATTTTGAATTAGAGGATAACGAGATTGAAATAGGTATTGGTATTCATGGAGAAGCAGGGTTGCGCCGACAAGTGATTACCTCATCTGATCAAGTTGTCAAAGAAATGATAGACAATCTATGTGATGATTTACCTTTTAAAAAAGGCGATCGAGTGTGCGTATTGATTAATAATTTAGGCGCGCTTAGTAACGCCGAGTTGTACATCATAACACGCAAAGTTGGCATTGAACTTGGTATACGAGGCATAATTAGCCACGATGTTGTTGTTGGTCATTTTTGCACATCGCTTGAAATGTCTGGTTTTTCAATTAGCTTATTAAAATTAGATGAAGAATTACAACGCCTTTATGATTTACCTTGCCAAACACTAGGATGGAGAAAATAAAAATGAATTTACTACAAGTCCGTAAAATGATGCTATTTACTGCTGAAAAGATGGTCGAAAGCGAGCCAACATTAACCGCTTTAGATCAATTAGTCGGCGATGGCGATCACGGCATCGGTATGAAACGTGGATTTACAGCTATCATGGTGCTACTACAAGACGAAAAATTTCAACCAACTAATATAGGTGATTTTTTTACGCAAATTGGTACAAAATTAATGATAAGTATGGGCGGAGCTTCTGGCGCTATTTTTGGTACTTTATTTAGAGCGGGCGGAAAAAGTATTACAGGCGTAACAGAGTTTGATTCTGATGTATTATCAAAACTCCTTAACGAAGGTTGGCAGGCAGTCTATCAACGCGGAAAAGCCAAACCAGGGGATAAGACTATGGTTGATGCCTTAGCCGCTAGCGCAACAACCGCAAGTCAATTAACATCTACGAAGTTAATCGATGCGCTACCTAAAATCGCACAATCTGCTATGGAAGGCGCAGAAAAAACGAAACAGATGATCGCTGTATTTGGACGAACTAAAAATTTAGGTGAACGCGCAATTGGTCACATGGATCCGGGAGCGGCTTCAATGGCGTATATCTTAAAATATATGAATGAATATATCCAAACCCAATAAAACAATAAATCCGCCGATATCATCGGCGGACATCATCATCACAATATCGATAAAATAATATTCTAAGTATCATTGATAAAATGTCTAAGTATTCAAACAACATCTAATTTTTTAATATAAAATTTTTTACTGATTCACTATTTTTCTATTAATTGACTAGGGGCTGTTGATCTTTGCTGTACATAAATTACTCAACAATACATTGGCAGCCACATTAACATAAATGCCAGTGATACCATACTGGCATAATTCCTTTCTAACTTATCGTATCTAGTTGATATTGAACGATATTGCTTGATTCTAGCAAAGGCATTCTCGACTAAATGACGATAGCGATAAAGGCACCTATCCATACTGCTTTTATCTATATCCTTACCATAATTACGTTTAGCAATCACCGTTCGTCCGCCTTTTTGACGAACAAAGCACCGAAAAGGCTCGCTGTCATAACCTTTATCGGCTATCACTGTATTCACTTCATCGAGCTTTTCAACTAGGTTTTCTGCATAAGTGATATCATGTCGTTGTCCTTCAGAAAGCTCAAAAAAAATAGGCAAACCACCACTATCAACCGCAAGATGAATTTTAGTTGAATGACCGCCACAGCTCTGACCTATTTGCTCGGAATGCTCCGTTGCAGCGCCTGTACTATGTTGATGAGCCCTGATAATCGAGCCATCTAGGAACACCCATTCAAAATCCGCTAGTTGTGATAAATGTTTGAAAATATCAACTAATATTCCTTTTTAGACCACAAATTAAATCGCCTATAGACGGTGCTCCATCCACCAAATTCTTCTGGCAAATCTCGCCAAGGAATACCGGTTCTCATTCGGAAAAGGATCCCTTCAAACGTCATCCGATGCTCGGATTTATTATAAACTCGGCCGGTATTTTTCATTATTTGTAGTAGCTTTTCCCACCGTTTATCTGTTAGCATTGTTCTTGGCATGATGAATCGAGTTAGGGTTGTTTTTTGCAGAATTATTATAACTCACATCATGCCGTCTAAAAAACAATCACGAAAGATCAATACACCCTAATTCTTTGAATTATTTTTGATGGAAAGTTGTAACTAATTTTCCATCCGCTTTAGCAACTACAAAAAGTAAAAACTGAATTCTAAATTGTACCGAATTCAGTCTTAAAAAAGGATAAAAAAGTCATTTATTTTTAGCAAAGAAAATCCCGACTATAACAATAAATATTCCTAGAATCTCTTGGAGAGATAGATTTTCATGAAAAAGAATATAAGCATATAATGCGGAAATAACAGGCTGCATAAGAACTAATATTGATGCAAGGCTAGCAGATATTTTTCCTAGAATATAGCTAAGGCCACCTTGCCCTAGTATTTGGGAAAAAATAGCTAACCCAATAAGAGGCCATAGTTCTCTCCAACTTGTAGGGTAACTAACTCCCTCCATAATTAAACTGGCTAATAAAAGGACAACAACTGAGCCAAAGGCACTATAATACATAACTTGTACGCTAGATACTCTAGTTCTTACTTTGTAAACAATGAGTAAAAATAAGGCATAAAAAATAGATGTCATAAATGCAAGAAAATCACCAAAGACATTTCCTTCGTTAGTATTTTGTTTACCGGTGATCAGGATAAAAAGCCCTAATAAAGCTAAAAACAATCCTAGTAAAAATTTTTTTGATATTTTTTCTTTATATAAAAAATAGCAGGCCGGCACTATACTAAAAGGGACTAAATTTGCTAATAAATTTGCATTTGCGACTGTCGTATATGAGAAAGATATATTCCACAGTATTAAATCCCCTGCTAGAAATCCTCCAGAAATATAGAGTAAAAGTTTATCTTTACAGATCACTTTATTCCTTTTTTCTATTTTAAAAAAAGGATATAGTATTGGAATGCTAAACAGTACCCTATAAAAACCTGTACTAATAGGTCCTAATTCACTTAATTTGACAAAGATCCCTCCAGTGGCTAAAAATGACACAAAGAGTAATGTAAGGAAAAAATATAAATATCTCATTGAACGGCTACCTTAATATATTGTTTAGTATTTTTTATTGTTACAATGTGTAACTATCCCCTAAAATAGTACAGCAAAAAAGTAGAAAATTCTCTATGATAAAAGTAAAAGAGGATTTAATTATGGAAAAAATGACTGAACATCAAATCGTCGCTATTTTAAAAGAAGCTGAAGCGGGTATTCCCGTTAAAGAACTGTGCCGTAAATAGGGCATGGCAAATTCAACTTTCTATAAATGGCGTGATAAATACGGTGGTATGAAAACCTCTGATATTAAACGTTTAAAGGAGCTTGAGGCCGAAAACCGTAAACTTAAACAGATGTTTGCCGAACTGAGCTTAAAATCCCAGCTTCAGGAAGAAATCATAAAAAAGCTTTAGTGCCAACTGGGGCACGTAAAACGTGGGCACAGCAACTACAACAAAATCATTCAGTTACTATTGCTATGAGTTGTGCCATTGTTGGCTTAAGCTGTTGTGCTTACTATTATCAACCTAAGTTACAGGATGATTCGGTGATTGTTTCGGTGTTGAATGCTATCACAGACCGGCATTTACGCTGGGGCTTTCCTAAATGCTTTAATCGTATCAGAAAGCTCGGCTATAAATGGAATCATAAGCGTGTTTATCGGGTGTATTGTGAGTTAAAACTTAATATTAGAGCTAAACGTAAAAAACGTATCCCCCAACGAACACCAGAAAAGCTATTGGTTCCTAATAAACAAGGTGAATGTTGGTCAATGGATTTTATGAGTGATAGTAGCTGTAATCAACGTCGCTTTAGGACATTCAATGTCATCGATGACTTTAATCGTGAGGCGTTAGGTATTGATATTGCAGTAAGCTTACCGGCAGGGAGAGTTACCCGTTACTTAGATAAACTGGCTGAATACCATGGCTATCCATTAAAAATACACGTCGATAATGGACCAGAATTTACAGGAAAAACCTTTATAAACTGGGCTAAATCACATGATATAGCCATTGATTATATAGCGCCCGGTAGCCCATATCAAAACGGGTACATTGAACGATTTAATCGCACCTATCGTACTGAAGTACTCGATTTATACCTTTTTAACAACTTAGCACAAGCAAGGAGAATAACCGAAGAATGGTTAACGATTTATAACACCGAAAGACCGCATGAGGCATTAAATAACATGACACCGATTGAGTATAAAACACTAAAACAAGCAGCATGATTTTCTACGTGAGTTGTGTACTAAGTTTGGGATATTTACATTATTGGTATTGATAAGGTGCTCATTTGAGTAATATAACCAAAATAAAAAATCAAATAAAATCAATACCATTTCTGACTGATTTTTGAATAAATTTTTCATTTCTATAAAGAAAAACCTGAATTCAAACATGAAGTGCAATTTTAAACACGGTAGAGTGAAAAAAGTAGAAAGGTGATTTATACTAGCTACTTCGCACCACCACAGTTTGGAGATTGCTATGCATTATATGTAGAAATTATTGTTTTCTCAGCATTGAATAATAGAAAGTAAAAAATTATTTTAGTTCATAAAGCCTAACCCAAAGTCGCTTATTCTTAAAGTCAATCTTTACTATATTTTTACTAAGAAAATCATGTCCTACTATACCATCCGATTGAAATTCATCTGGAATAGAATCTAGAATAACAGCCTCAATGTTATCATTAATAATATTATTAAAATTAATAGATACAAATTTATCATCGCTTCCATCATTATTAATTATAGTTGTTTTTGGTGAAAGTGATTGCTCTTTTAAAATTGAAGTAGTGGCAGCACTATCTAAGATCATATTATAATTTTTTATACCATCAGACATATTTATCACCAAACCTTCGCTATTAACTTGAAAGGGAGCTGAAATCCATTTTTCATCTAAATCATTAGAAATATCCTCGTAATCAGATATTGTTATTTTACTTTCAGGGTAATTAATAGTTAATACATAATCCTTAAAAAGACCTAATCCAATAACGGGATTATCTAATCCTTTATTCTCTTTGTTAACATCTGTATCATCGTTTAAATAATTGAATCCCCAATATTTATATTCTGCAACAGAAACTTTTTTAAAATTGAATGAATTTATACATAAATTTTCAATAATATATGATCGAGACTCTATGATATTACCAGATAGATCTATATATCTTATTTTTTTCGATTGCTCTGATTTATTCGGTATTTTATTAATTAAATCTATTGGTAAATATAAGGCTTCTTTTGCTCCTGTATCAAATGTTAATAAAATTTTTTCGTCTTCAATATTCATTGGTATATGTGCTAAATTATATTTAGCATCAAAAACAAGATCCCAAATTATTTCTAAACTTTGAACATAATTACTTGTTAATAATATAATAAAAAAAATTGATATTTTCTTCATAAAAATTAATTCCTTTTCTTTAAAATAAAAACAGTAAAGATTTAAATAATCTAATCTTATTTAATCTCAATTAAGTGTATCAGAAATGATTGAACCTTGATCAAGTATAACTACTCTATCTGCCATTTTTATGGTTTCAGGCCTATGCGCAACAACAATTTTTGAAAAATGATAACCGAGCATCGAAGTATTGACAGCGTTCTCATTTGTGACATCTAAATGGCTAGTTGCTTCATCTAATGCTAGAATTGTAGGTTCTCTATAAAGTGCTCTAGCTAATAATATTCTTTGCTTCTGTCCACCAGATAATCCAGAGCCTATGTCACCAATTATTGTATTATATTTCATTGGCATTTTAATTATTTCATCATGAATAACAGCTTTTAAAGCACAAAACTTTATTTTTTCTTGATTAGGTTCTGAATCAAAAAAACAAATATTATCTGCTATTGTACCTGCAAATAACTGATCATCTTGCATAACAGTTCCAAATAATTTTCTATACTTATTAATATCTAAATCAGAAAGAAGTGTGTTACCAATAAAAATTTGTCCTTCATAAGGCTCTAAAAGTCTTAAAATTAATTTCAAAAGTGTTGTTTTGCCACATCCAGACACTCCTGTTATAGCTATACACTGCCCCATGGGTATTGTTAAGTTTATATTTTTTAGAATATCAGGTTCATATTCTGAATAGCGAAAAGATACATTTACAAGCTTAATAGTAAAATCTGAAATTACTTTCGTATCAACAAATTGGTCTATTTTTTGATAGTTTTCTTTAGAGCTAAAAACAATATCCGCTAAACGTTCTACATGAAGTTTTAACATTGATATTTCACATATTTTATCTATTAAAGATACAATTTTATCTGATAGTTGTTCTTTATAACTCATAAACGCAAAAAGCATACCAATTGAAAATAAATTATCTAAGATTAATGAGGCAGCGATCCAAATAACTATAATTCTGTCTAAACTAAAAATTAGAGTATTAGCAAGCTGGAAAAATAAATTAAATTTTTCTAATTTAAGATGCTCATTAAACTCAATTGCAGATAAATTCATCCAATTAACATATCTTTCTTTTTGATGGTTATATAAACGAATACTTTGCATCCCTCTAATCGATTCTAAAAAATGACTTTCTTGATTAGCTTTATTTATAATATATTGAGAAGTTATGTGTCTCTGGTGTGAAAATGTAGTCCATCGTAATATTGCATATAACAAGATTGAAAAAAATGAAATTAGTGAAAGGGTAAAGTTATACATACACATCATGGCAAAAGTTGTAATAACTAATAGACCATCAACTATACTTGCAACAACTTTAGTTGTAATACCATCTTGTATCTCTTGTATAGAATGAAATCTAGATACAATATCAGCTAAATGTCTTTTTTGAAACCATTCTAACGGTAAATTGAGGAGGTGATTAAAAACATTACCTCTCCATTGATAATTAAGTTGTGTAGAAAACGCTGTAGTAAACCAAGTTCTTACTGCTTCAACTGAAATACGTAAGAGGAGAAGCAAAATAAAACCAATTCCTAAAACAGTCAATAAATTTATATCTGAAACCGCTATTACATCATCAACAACCCACTGTAGATATAAAGGAGCTATAAGAGTACAAACCTGAATCATAATTCCAAGTAAAAATAATTGGAATGAATGGGAAAGCCGAAAGAGTGATACGAACTTTGAATTGCGATGTGGTATAATCAGCATATATTTAGCGATTCACAAGATAGAAAACAAAAACTGAAACGCTTTATTAATTTTTATAATACCGTTAAACCGCATAAAGCGATTTCAGGGAAAACGCCTTATGAGTTTTTAGAGGATTATTTTAACCATGAGGTGTAAGCAACTCGGCGTTTTCCTACAATTAACGTATTAAAATAAATAGACTAAAATTTATTTTTTAAATTTAATTTGTGAGGGATATGCCCAACGTTGTAACTCCTCAGCAGGAAAACCGCTAACATCTTTACCACTATTAATTAATAATGCGTGATAGTAAATTTCAGCCATTTCTTCGATATAAGCCGCTTTTAATACCGCTTCATAAGGATCTTTATCGACAGCAATAGCACCATGCTTTTCCATTAAAATTGCATCAGCTCGTTTTATTGGTTCTATAACACTATTTGAAAGGTCTAGAGTCCCTGGTCGCCCATAAGGTGCAACAGGAATAATTCCATCTTTTAAATTCAAAATAGCACATTCATAAACGACTGCAGGAATCGGTCTGGCTAACACGGCAAATGAAGTTGCAAAAATAGAATGAGTATGTGAAATAGCAAAAACATCAGGGCGAACTTTATAAATCTCAAGATGCATTAAACATTCACTGGTTGGTCTTAATCCTGAATCGGCTTCAATAACATTTGCATCCAGATCCATTACAACAATATCCCGTATTGTTAATAATTTTTTATCAATTGTTGTAGGAGTGACAAGAACATATCCTGTCTCTTTATCTCGTACGCTAGAATTACCCGCTTTATGTTTGCATAGTCCCCACTCACTTGATTTTTTAGCCATATCGACAACATATTGTTTTTGTATCTCTAACATTTTATAGCTCCTATTTTGACAAGTTATTTATTGATAATTGGCAAACAATTCCCAGATTTCATTGCTATTTTTGGCATTTCGTATGCGAGTTGCGCCTTCGTGAAATTCTAATAATTCATTTAATTGGGCAAGTGCTTTAAGGTGTTTTTGTGGATTATTTGTTGCTAAAACAACAATTAAATCCGCTTGCATATAACCACAAATAGTGATTTTTTCTGATAGTTTAAGTAAAGACATAGCGACTTTATTTACACCATCATCAATGCCAGCATGGGCAATAATTAACCCATCGACTAGCATAATGTAAGGTTGCTCAAATTGGATTTTATTCACCATTCTTTCAAGATAATCACTTTCTATGGATTGGTTGTTTAACAATGGCTGTGCGGCTAATGCCAATGCGTCCTCCCATGCTATATTCACTTTTTCTATAATGTTGATATGTTCTTTTTGCATTAAGTCGGCTAATGAGGGGATTTCTTGTTGTGTTATTAGTACGGGGTTATCATTCATTTCATCGTTATAAAGATATGCAGTTAACTCCTTTTGCAGTGCTTTTTGATCTTTGATATTGCTATATTTTTCAATAATAAACATCAGCTCATCAACTTGAATAATGCTAGGATCAATACCTTGTAAAGTGCCAATCACTTGATGACGAAAAGCATTTTTATGAAAATTATTCAGTGAAGGATTAACAATAAATAACAATTTATCGGTAGATAAATGTGAGGTAGAAAAAACAATATCATAATAATGATGATATTTTTCGAACTCACGTTTAGACATGGCATCAGAAAAATGTAATTCAGGAAGCAATACTTGTAAAGTCAGGTAAAGATAAGTTGAGACAGTTGCACTATTTTCGCAAACAAAAATTGCGATCTTCTTTGTTTTAATTCGGTTGATCAAACCTTCTCGAGTTAACCAACCGCCCAAAAGTACAGTAATAAAAGCGACTTCTTCATCTGGCATATTACAATGCAATATTTTTTCAAAAGGGGAAATCGCTTTTCGTACCATTTCATGTAAGTGACCAAACTCTTGCAATACAATGTCATATACACTGTTGATATTAGAAATATGATATCGAATACGATAATAAGCAGGTTTCCAATGCTGATAAATGCGTTCAATCAGTTCGCTCTTATCTTTAAAGGTGATACAACTAATCTGTTCAAAATTAGCAATAACCTCAACAACACTTTCTAATAGCACCGCATCTAAATGGAAATATTTATCGGATAGAGTTTGTATATTAGAGCTTTGCACTAATACCATTAAAAAAATTTGCTCATTAAGATCAGTAATACCAAATTTTTCAATGAGCTTTTTCAATAATTGAAAATCACGACCATTTGCAACTTCAGTATAATTTTCTGGCAAAAGCGCAATTTTTTTATCGGTTTCTATGCGCTGTAACATAAAACAAATAAAGTAAGTTAGCTCTTGCAACTGCTCATCAGTAAAAACAATTTTTAATTTCTTTTCTATTTCGCTAAATACCTGTCCTACTTGTTCTAAGCGGCCTTGGGTAATAATCTCATTTTCTCTAAAAATTTTGTCAGCTATTGGCATACTAATAATTCGACGAATTAATTTTAGCAACAAATAACGTTTGTCAATTTCATTACCGATAATACGATAACCATTCTCGCGGTCATAGTTGATTTGTAAATGATATTGAACAATCATTGCTTGTACTTTTTTGATATCATTGATAACGGTGTTTTGACTGACAGTAAGCGATGAAGAAAGATGTATTAACGACATCCTTTCCGTTCTAATTAACAGAAAAAAGAGTAGTAAATGAACTCGTTCATCTTCAGAATAAATATAACGTCCAATAGCAAGCGATACGGGCTCATCTCTAAAGGTTTCGATCACTAATTTAGGAACACTAAACTTACCAGTTTTAAATCGTTTAATTAATTCAAGATTAGATGATTCAAGAAAGTTATTAATTTTCTTAATGGTATAACTAAGCTGTTTACGAGTTAACCCAAATTCAGATTGAAGCTCAACGCCACTCATATTTGGATGATGAATTAATGCTTTTAAAACAGCATGAATTCGCTTATCGACAACCATATAACAATTACCTTATCGTTCGTTGCCTGATGGCAACTAACATTACCATCAGATTTACTGCAAATTATGTTCAACGAATACTTTAACTTTCATTTATTATTTTTTTCTGCTACATCTTGTATCGCTTCTTTGCGTAGTTCACGTGCATAAAACAAATAACCCACACACCAATAAGCAGTAAAAATCAATGGCACAAAATAGCCTTGCAAACATTGCCAAATAAATGAAAAAGCATAGGTAAAAACAGGTGCATCGATAGAACTATTTGAAATTAACTGATTAGATGGAATATCAATAGCTTTAGTGGCTAATCCCAAATCGGTAATAATCGGAGCAAATTGAGTTCCAGCAAATAAAAAGAATGGCACTCCAATAATGGCTAAAATTACCATCCTTAATGTGTTTCCTTTAGTTAGAATATAAGCTGGAACAATAAGGGCAACATTAATAATACCAGCAAAAGGCAGAATTTTGTTACCTGGTAAAATAACAGCCCAAATTAAGGTAAAAGGAATAGCAACTATTACTGTAAACCAAATCTCGCTCGAACCACCCATAAATGGCCAATCTAAACCAACAAATAATTTACGACCAGCAAAACGTTTATTCATATAATCACTAATCGCCTCAGAAATCGGCGATAGTGCTTGCATAAATAATTTAGAGATCATTGGAAATAACATAAGAGCAGTAGCAGCTTGTACCCCAAGCATTAAAATAGCTGCAACATCATAGCCAGCAATAATCCCAAAAGTCACACCTAATAAAAATCCAATAACATGATTTTCAGCAAATACGCCAATCTTTGATCGTAACGTTGCTGCATCCATCGGTTTATTTAAAGTAGGTATTTTGCGTAGTAATAGATCAAAAGGATAATAAATTGCACTGAAAAACAGCATTCTATGAGTACAAGTTACACCAGGAATACCTGTTAGTTTTTCGATTCGATGTTGATTAATATCACCAGAATTAAGTTCTAGTATGATCTGCAAAGTAGCAATAATAAAGGCAAGAACCAAAGCCACAACAGAACCTAAAATTGGGGTAGCGACGGCAACCACAATAAATGCGGTAAAAATTTTCCCCCACACATTCCATAAGTCAGCATTAAAGGTATCGGTTTTTTTTAATACTAACATTAAAATATTAATACCCACTTGTAAAGGGAACATAAGAAAAGCGTACGGCCAAGCCCAAGATACGTTTGCCATGGTAGTCCAGCCACCATCAATAATGCTCAGTTCAATTCCTGTTCGCTCCATCATAGTTTGCGCAGCTGAACCAATAGCACCAACCATAAAACCAATCAACATACTCATTCCAACAAATGCCACACCTAGCGTAATAGCGGCCGAAGCGCCATCTCTAAATTTCATGCGTACAATTAAGCCGGCAATGAGCATAATAAATGGTACAAAAACTGGCGCACCTAAATTCAAAATATAATTTATAATTGTTCCAAGAAATTCCATATTTGTACTCCTATTTACAGGCATCAATAATTTTTTGTAGCTCCGCTTCCATATTTATTCCTGTTAGAAACGCAATACCATTGATGACAGGAATAGGGTACTGTTTTTCAATTTTAGTTATCGCTATATAAGCAGCACTATTTTTAATGTGAGTATCGACAGATTTCAGATCCACAACTTCTACTTTTATCTCATCAAGATTCCGTTCTTTTAATAAACGAGTAACCTTGCTGGCAACGGTTTGTGATGTAGCCACTCCACTGCCACATGCAACAATAACTTTTTTCATAAAGCCTCCTTATAAATTGATATTGGATGTCAATAGTGTAAAAATTTCATGTTCAGTTTTTGCGTGATAAAGTTCTTCTAAAAAACGCAAATTCACAAAGCAGGACATCAATTTTTGCAATAAATCAATATGCCCATCCTTTTGATTAAACCCTAGCAAAAACACAAAGTTAGCCTTTAACACATGGTCATTATTTGCCATTTCACGCCATGGTATGGTTCCTTTGCATCGAGTAAAAAAGATAAACGGTCTAATAACATGTTCGACATCAGTATGCGGCATCGCAACCACATAAGGTTCAGTTGGTAATGCGGTAGGAAATGAAGACTCTCTTTGTTTAATTGCATCTAAAAAGGAATGATTTACATAACCACCACTTTTTAAAATAGGAAAAGTAAAATCGAAAAATTGATTTGTATCTTGAAAGTCTTTATCTAAAAGAATCAAATCTTCAAAAAACATTTGGTCGTTAGATTCATTTCCCATTTCATCCTCCATCATGATGTGATCAGCAAACTTTTATAAATATTGTTAATTTGCTATTGCTAGAGTTAAATCAACACTAATTTGATAGCATCAATTGTAGGAAATTAAGATAAAAGAAACGAATGGAATTGGTACCAAATAATATCCATGACATTGCGCATCATTGGGAGAGTTAGGTATCCACGATTTGTTAAAAAATAGCCCGCCACAAACGGTAAAAAATTTTTTAGATAATGGATTTATTGCCAGGCTAATTAAAGCCTTTGGGTATTAATAATAATCGCTATATCTTAACTGTTAATAGGCATGGATCGTCAGGTGGCGAATAAAAGCTTAACCTTAGGGTAAAGCGTAAAGAGCGTATAGCTAAGCAAACCGCAGAAATGCGCTACCATACATTCAAATTGATAGGTTGAAGGAGAAAGGAATGAATCTGGAAATAATGAAGATGTTATTGAAGAAACGTATTTTGCTATTGCTAAGTAAGTTTTGCATTAAAAGTTTAATACTCTGCCAGCTTTAGTGCAGGCAGAGTAGGAGTATCAATTATTTAAAATTAATCTATTAGTTTTTAAATGAATGAATTGGAGCAGGTATTCGCCCTCCACGGCGAATAAAATCACATGAGCTAAAGTTATTTACTGGCATGATGGGCGCATGACCTAGTAAGCCACCAAATTCAATGTTATCGCCTACTTTTAAACCCACAGCAGGAATAATTCGAACTGCTGTCGTTTTATGATTAATCACCCCTATTGCTGCCTCATCAGCAAGGATTGCCGAAATAGTTTCAGCTGGCGTATCGCCTGGAATAGCAATCATATCTAGTCCAACTGAACAAACACAAGTCATTGCTTCTAGTTTTTCAAGATTCAGCGCGCCGTTATTTACCGCATCAATCATACCCGCATCTTCTGAAACAGGAATAAAGGCTCCGCTTAAACCGCCCACATGACCACATGCCATGACGCCACCTTTTTTTACTGCATCATTGAGCATAGCTAATGCTGCGGTTGTACCATGAGTGCCAACTGCTTCTAGCCCCATTTCTTCTAAAATATGTGCAACTGAATCACCAATTGCAGGGGTTGGAGCTAACGATAAATCGACGATGCCAAATTTAACGCCTAAGCGCTCAGAAGCCTCTTTACCAACTAGTTGCCCCATACGAGTAATTTTAAATGCTGTCTTTTTTATGGTTTCAGCAACAACGTCAAAAGGTTGCCCTTTGACTTTCTCAAGCGCACGCTTAACGACACCTGGGCCACTCACACCGACATTGATGACGCAATCAGCTTCACCTACGCCATGAAAAGCGCCAGCCATAAATGGGTTATCTTCAACGGCATTGGCAAATACAACTAACTTCGCACATGCCATACTGCTGTTATCGGCAGTTAATTGTGCTGCTTGTTTAATAATATGCCCCATTTGCTTGACTGCATCCATATTGATTCCCGTTTGTGTAGAACCAACATTTACTGATGCGCAAACGCGTTCTGTTTGTGCAAGCGCTTGTGGAATTGAATTAATTAAAATTTCATCACCTTTGTGATAACCTTTTTGTACCAGTGCCGAAAATCCGCCAATAAAGTTAACACCAACAGCTTTAGCGGCTTCATCAAGTGTTTTGGCAAATGCAACATAATCTTTATCTTCGCTTGCACCAGCAATTAACGATATTGGTGTGACAGAAATACGCTTATTGATAATTGGAATGCCAAATTCTGAGGTAATCTCCTCACCGACTTTTACCAAATTTTTAGCTAACAAATTAATTTTGTTATAAATTTTTTGACGTGCTTTCTCGCCATCGCTATCAATACAATCAAGGAGAGAAATACCCATGGTTATTGTGCGAATATCAAGCTTTTCTTCCTCAATCATTTTAATGGTTTCGAGGATCTGTTTTGTTTCCATTAGTACTATCCTTTTATACAAAAATAGAGAGTTGATATTACAAACGATGCATAGCATCAAAAATTTCTTCTCGTTGAATGTTGACTTTAACTTTTAGTTTTTTACCGGTTTGCGTCAATGTCGTTTTTACCTCATCAAAGGCCACATTGATTTTAGATAAGTCAAGCAACATAATCATCGTAAAATACTCATCCATAATTGTTTGGCTGACATCTAAAATATTAATATCTAATTCATATAATTTCTGACTAATACCGGCAATAATGCCGGTTTGATCTTTACCAATGACGGTTAAAATGGTTTTCATAACTCTCTCCGCACAAAATTCAGACAGTTAAATAATATTTATTGAGCTAGTTATAATAGCATCTTCAAAAATTATCTAAATAGGAGTAGATTGTTTTTTTCATTACATTAAAAAACGATCACAATAAAAAAGAAAGGGCGATATTATGGTAAATTTCCAAAAATCAAACAAATTGGATCACGTTTGTTACGATATTCGTGGACCAATTCTTGAGCATGCTAAAAGGCTAGAAGAAGAAGGTCAAACAATCCTTAAACTTAATATTGGAAATCCCGCTCCTTTTGGCTTTGCAGCTCCTGATGAATTGTTAGTTGATGTCATTAGAAATTTACCTTCTTCACAAGGATATTGTGACTCAAAAGGCCTTTACTCTGCCCGCAAAGCAATTATGCAACATTATCAAGCCAGAGGTATTAACAGTTTAGATGTTGAAGATATTTACATTGGCAACGGCGTATCGGAATTAATCGTCCAGTCTATGCAAGCATTGCTTAATAGTGGTGATGAAATTCTGGTACCTATGCCTGACTATCCACTATGGACCGCGGCAGTGAGTTTATCGGGCGGAAATGCGGTTCATTACTTGTGCGATGAAGAAGCAAATTGGTCACCAGATTTAGATGATATCAAACAAAAAATTACACCTAGAACAAAAGGTATTGTAATTATCAATCCCAATAACCCAACTGGTGCTGTTTATAGTAAAGAAATATTGCTTGAGGTTGCTGAAATCGCCCGTCAAAATAATCTGATTATTTTCGCTGATGAAATTTACGACAAAATTTTATATGATGATGCCGTACATCATTCAATTGCTACATTGGCGCCTGATTTATTTGTTATTACGATGAGCGGTTTATCAAAAACATATCGAGTTGCGGGATTTAGACAAGGATGGATGGCACTTTGTGGTCCTAAGCATCACGTAAAAGGCTATATTGAAGGTCTAAATATGCTTGCTTCCATGCGCTTATGCGCCAATGTACCATTACAACATGCGATTCAAGGGGCTCTTGGTGGGTATCAAAGTATCAATGAATTTATTGTGCCAGGTGGTCGCTTATATGAGCAATGTATGTTGGCGTGGCGCCTACTGAACGATATTCCGGGTGTTTCATGTACTAAGCCACAAGGCGCTTTGTATTTATTTCCCAAATTAGATCAGAAAAAATTTAACATCCATAATGATCAAAAATTGGTATTAGACTTTTTGTTACAGGAAAAAGTGTTACTTGTACAAGGAACCGGTTTTAATTGGCATAAGCCAGATCACGTTAGAATTGTTGCTTTACCATATTTAGGCGACCTTGAAGATGCAATTGGGCGATTTGCTAAATTCTTATCTTTTTATAAACAATAAAAAGTCATTTTTAAACGGTTATTGTTAAATCTTAGTTTTTTGGTTGATGGATTCTGCAATAAATTCATCACCAAACCATTACTATCAAAAACAATCAATTAGATATAAAAAAAGCGCCATGAATGACGCTTTCATAATACAATCACAGAACTTATTTTTTTAACTCTGCAATTTTTTTACGAATATTATCTGCACGCGCTGATGAAGACGGATGGCTACTTAAGATTGAAGAATCACCACCACCTAACTTATCAAATGCAGTTGCAAGGCCAGTTGGATTGATTTTCTTCTTAACTAAATAATCGAAAGAATAGTTATCCGCATCTTGTTCTTGTTTTTGTGAGAACTGAGCATTAATTACTGCTGATGCTAAAGCACCTAAGCTAGAATTAGATAATGAAGCTAATTTTGCATTACCTGATGCTGCTGCTGCATCACGAGCGATTTCTGTTGCATAAGCCACTTGCATAGCTTTTTTGCTATGGCCTAAAGCAACGTGGCCTAATTCGTGACCTAAAACACCTTGAATTTCATTGTCAGTCATCATGTCCATTAAACCACTATATACACGAACACAGCCATTAGCCATTGCCCAAGCATTAACATCTTTTGTGATGTATACTTTATAGTTGATTGGAGTGCCATCTAAGTTATTACCTAGCGCTTTAGCGATTTTATTTAATCGTTTAGTATAAACACTATTTTTAGGAGCAATTCTTGATTGTGCATCCATTTGAGCACATGATTTTTGACTTAATGCTTTCACATCATTATCGCTTAAGGTTGCAGCTTTTAAACTTTTCATGCCAAGACTAGTTAAGTCATCTGCGCTCATATTTTTACAACCAACTAGTGACATTGCAGCAACTAAAGGAAGTGCAACTAGCAATGTTTTTTGATGTTTTTTCATGTTATTTTCCTTATATTAATATAACTTTTAATCGGCTAACTTCTGTTAGGCGCCTAAAATTTTAACGCAACTATTATAATAATCAACAAATAATTACTTGATTAGACATAATCAGGGCTTTAGACTAATGCCTCATTTTTTGAGGAATACAATTATGCAACTATCAGATTTTGACTTCTCGCTTCCAAAAGAGCTCATTGCGAAACACCCTTTAGCAACCAGAAGTGCATGTCGACTGCTATCTCTTGATAGTCGTACAGGTAAAATTGAAGATCAGGTATTTACTGATATTATCGATAAAATTAATCCAGGTGATTTATTGATTTTTAATAACACCAAAGTGATTCCTGCCCGTTTGTATGGAAAAAAAGCATCTGGTGGCAAAGTTGAAGTATTAATTGAAAGATTACTAGATGGTAATCGTGCTCTTGCGCATATTAAAGCCTCAAAATCACCAAAAGAAGGAACTGAGCTAATATTAGGTGAAAATGAACACATTAATGTGACCATGATAGCACGTCACGATGCTTTATTTGAATTACAATTCCCTGATGATGTGCTCAGTATTTTGAATAAAATTGGTCATATTCCTTTACCACCTTACATCGATCGTCCTGACAACGAACAGGATCGTGAAGTTTATCAAACAGTCTATAGTAAAGTGCCTGGCGCGGTTGCCGCACCTACAGCAGGTCTTCATTTCGATAAACCTTTATTAGAAAAATTAAAACAAAAAGGCGTTGAAATGGCTTTTGTTACTTTACATGTTGGAGCGGGAACATTTCAGCCTGTTAGAGTTGAAAATATTGAGGCACATATTATGCATTCAGAATATGCTCAAGTCCCCGATTCGGTTGTCGATGCCGTATTAGCATGCAAAGCCAGAAACAATAAAGTGATCGCAGTAGGGACTACATCGGTTCGCGCTTTAGAAAGTGCCGCACAAAAGACAGGAAAAATCGCTCCTTTTTTTGACGATACCCAAATTTTTATTTACCCAGGCTATCAGTTTAAGGTTATTGACTCACTTATCACAAATTTTCACCTACCGGAATCAACTTTGATTATGCTTGTTTCTGCTTTTGCTGGTTACGAAAATACCATGAATGCTTATCAGCATGCTGTTAAAGAAAACTATCGTTTTTTTAGCTACGGTGATGCTATGTTTATTTCGGCTTCGTGATAATAAATCTTAAAAAGCGGTTAAATAAATAGCCAAATAAAATTGAGCTAAGTGCAAACCTAGTTGGCTATTATTTAACTGATCGCACAAATAGCTATTTACCGCTTTAGTCTAGCAATAATATTCTTTATTCGTTTTATTCTTGAAGGATGTGATGTTGGTTTATTGGTTGAGTGAATAGGCAATTTGGCTAACATGTCAACTAAACTCATCGGATCTATGTTTTTACTTATTAATAAATCAAAAGCATAGTTATCAGCTTCAATTTCATATTGTTGAGCCACGTCTTTTTTAGCAATAACAACAAGTTCACCAATTTTATCAGTAAATTCGATATAAGGCGCTTGCTTAAATAAGCTAATAGCATGTTTAAGTGCGATATGCGCCTGCTCATGGGCAAGTACTGCCTGTAACTCATTATCATTCAACAATTTCATCAAACCACTGTTTACACGTATACAACCATTAGCGGTAGACCATGCATTAGGTTCAGTATTAATATAAACTTGATAATTTATCTCAATATTATTAGCCTTGCTAGGCAGGGTTTTAGCAATTTTATTGAGCCTTTGGCTTAAAGCATGGTAATCAGGAGGAATGACTGCCCGCTTATCTATTTCAAGGCAAGCCATCTGACTAATTGAAAAAATATCATTTTCAGATAACAATTGAATCCGATCGGAAGTAATCACTTTGGGATAAGTTTTTTTACTTTGAATTTGACACCCAGTGAGAAAAAACATCGACCAACCTGACAATAGTAGAATAATACGTTTCAAACGATTCAAAGCCCCTTCAAATATTGTTTATTTTAGTCAAGCAAGATAAACTAGGTCCCGCAAATTAATGATGCGATTACGCATTATAACAATAATTCGCGCCAAACTGTTTATTTGGTCGCAAGAGGTTAACAAAAAATGAAATTTGAACTAGATAATACTGACGGGTTAGCTCGTCGTGGGCGAATGAAATTCGATCGCCGTGGAGTTGAATACACTGTTGAAACCCCAGCGTTTATGCCTGTAGGCACTTATGGCACGGTAAAAGGTATGACGCCAGAAGAAGTTGCTGCAACAGGTGCGCAAATATTACTCGGTAATACTTTTCACTTATGGCTAAGGCCAGGGCAAGAAATCATGCGTAAACATGGTGATTTGCATGACTTTATGCAATGGAAAGGACCTATTTTAACCGATTCAGGTGGGTTTCAAGTTTTTAGTTTAGGCGATATTCGAAAAATCAAAGAAGAAGGTGTTCATTTTCGTAATCCAATTAATGGCGATTCGATTTTCTTATCGCCTGAAATTTCAATGGAAATCCAATACGATCTGGGTTCTGATATTGTAATGATTTTTGATGAATGTGCCCCCTTTCCCGCTGATTGGGATTATGTCAAAAAATCAATGGAAATGTCTTTACGTTGGGCTAAACGCAGCCGACAACGCTTTGATGAATTAGGCAACAAAAATGCACTATTTGGTATTGTGCAAGGTGGTATTCATCAAGAATTACGGGATATTTCAATTAAAGGATTAACTGAAATAGGCTTTGACGGTTACGCGGTTGGCGGGTTAGCGGTTGGTGAACCCAAGGCTGATATGCACCGTATATTAGAAGGCACTTGCCCACAATTACCCGCTGATAAACCCCGTTATTTAATGGGGGTGGGGAAACCTGAAGATTTAGTCGAAGGCGTACGCCGTGGTATTGACATGTTTGACTGTGTGATGCCAACCCGCAATGCCCGCAATGGTCACTTATTTGTTACCAATGGTGTGATTAAAATTCGTAATGCTAAATATAAAGATGACACAACACCACTTGATCCTCATTGTGATTGCTATACGTGTAAAAATTACACTAAATCGTATCTTCATCACTTAGATAAATGTGGTGAGATTTTAGGTGCACGTTTAAATACCATTCATAATTTACGTTATTATCAACGCTTAATGTCTGAAATTCGTGAGGCGGTTGCTAACAAATGTTACGAGGATTTTGTTGTTGAATTTTATCAACGTATTGGTAAAACACCAGCACTGTTAGCAAAATAAAAATCTCAAGCCTATTTTTTGCTATATATTTTTTACTATAAGTATTGACACTTTTCAGGAAGCGAAGTATTATGCGCTTCCTAACGGCGAGTAGCGCAGCTTGGTAGCGCAACTGGTTTGGGACCAGTGGGTCGGAGGTTCGAATCCTCTCTCGCCGACCATCTCCTTTATGACATATTAAAAAATCTACTTTCCCTTTTATGGCTATAGTTTTATAGGAAGTTAGCCATTTGGATTCTGCATTTTTATTTTACAACAAAAAATTAAATAAAATCAATGGCTTTTCTGACTGATTTTTCAGTGCAAAATGGCTTATTTTGAGAGCTGTGTGATTTTGGGCGTTTTGCTTTTTGTGGATAAAATAGGCTACTGTTATCACATTCGATTTGGGTAGGCTTTGTGCTAAATCTCCGACCTCATGCATGGCTGTCGTGGTATATTTTGGTGCCGAATCATAACCATCAGTAACCGATTGGTGATTTAGCAATTGAGGATTTTATAGTTTAAAAATTAGTCAGAAAAGTCATTGATTTTATTAAAGTTTTTCTGGTTATTTTTTGGATTAAAACATGAGGTGCAATTTTAAACTCAGTGAAGTGAAGAAAGTAGAAAGGTGATTTATACTCGCTACTTCACACCGCCACAGTTTAAAGATTACAATGCATTATAATCACCTTTTTAGGAAGGAACGATACCCAGTTTTCATATTATTCCAAGCTAGAAAGAATAAAAAAGAGATAGTTCAACGGCCAATAGGCATCCTTCGACAACTAGTTTAGGTCAAAAATAGTTTTATTTAACGTTATGATAATTGACTAATGTTATAATTATTTTTAGCAATTATTTTTAATAATGCTCTATCAGACCATGCCCCATAAAAATTAAAACATAGATAATCCTTTGGGTTTTCATTGTCAAAATATTCCATGGTGTATCTTTTAAAATTGTCTTCTACAACTATATCTAAATGGAAAAGTTCTTCATATTCAGCACTCATAGATTGAAATGATAAAACTTATTTAAAAGTAATTAACCATCTTTGCTCTTTCCAATCTTGAATAAACAACTTTAAACCTTGCAAACTTGCATTAAAACTTATAATTTTTCCATCTGATATATTAATTTCGTTTAATAACATAATTTATTTTCCTGGATGTTTTTCGCCTGGAAGAAAACTTGTACCATGATTAGGTCTATAATCTTCAGGCTTACCTTTCTGAATAGCATTTTGTCGTTTAGCCTGATTCCAAGTTAAATTATTAGGTTTAATATCTATATGATAATGTTCACCATGGTGGTGAGGATTAAAAATTCCGCTATCACTAGGAAGGCTTTCATAACGAATCCTTGTATTGCTGTTAGGTTCCCAAACCATACGAGTAGTTTCATGTTGTGTTGTAGTTACTTTTGGTTCAATTCCTAATATTTTACTTAGATCATTTGGATTTTTAGGAAAATAAGTTACCACGTGTGTCATTTCCTTCTCTGCAATCCCCTCAACCCCATTATTTTCAACCCTAACGAATCTATCCAATTTATCGGATCACCATTGACATATTGATAACTATTTAATCCACCCAGTATGCCAAGTTTTGTTGATATATCTGCCGATAAATGATTAGTAACAACAGTTTAGGTTGTAATGTAATCTGGATTATTCGTATCATCCTGATACGAATACAGAAATTCGGTAGTTTTCCCATCCACGGTTTTACTAGTACGGCGATTAAAAGCATCATAAGTATAGGTGATAATTAGCCCTGTCGGTTTAATGACTTTGATGAGTCGATGTCGACAATCGTATTCATAGTGGGTAACAAGGCTGTGGTCTTTTCCGATCTTTTCAGCAATCAGGTTACCAAAGCAGCCATACACAAAGTGTTTATCACCAAAAAACGTTAGGCTTTATCATAATATTAACACTAATGACATCACAGTAAATGGTTAGTTGACACAATAATGATTTAAATCAAGAGTGTTCAATATTCTGTGTCATTTCAGTAAACTATGTAGCAAAAAGGAAATGACACCTGTCCCAAGAATTTGATTTTGAAAAAGCATTAATGTTATTACAAAATGACCAGCCGTTAACGGGTAAAGAGGGCATTTTAACGCTTTTAATTAAACATCTCACCGAAGCGGCGTTATCTACTGAGTTAGATTCTCATTTAGCCAATGATATTCCCCCTAATCGACGCAACGGTCAAAGTTCAAAGGCAATAAAAAAACACATCGGGCAGTTTCGAACTTGATGCACCAAGAGATAGGAATGGTTTATTTGAACCTCAACTCATCAAAAAAAATCAGACAACATTAAGCGATGAAATTGAACAAAAAATTCTGAGTATGTATGCGCTGGAGATGAGTTATAAAGACATCAGCTAGCATATTGAAGAGATTTATGCTTTTCGTCTTTCTCCTGCAACTTTAACCGCCATTACAGATAAAACTCATTCCCGAATTGCGATGATGGCAACAACGACCACTAGCGTCGGTTTATCTGTTTGTTTGGATGGATGCAATCCATTATAAAGTAAAAGAAAATGGGTGTAAATACCCCAAACTTAGTACACAACTCACGTAGAAAATCATGCTGCTTGTTTTAGTGTTTTATACTCAATCGGTGTCATGTTATTTAATGCCTCATGCGGTCTTTCGGTGTTATAAATCGTTAACCATTCTTCAGTTATTCTCCTTGCTTGCGCTAAGTTGTTAAAAAGATATAAATCGAGTACTTCAGTACGATAGGTACGATTAAATCGTTCAATATAGCCATTTTGATAAGGGCTACCGGGCTGGATATAATCAATGGTTATACCATGTAATTTAGCCCAGTTGGTGAAGGTTTTTCCTGTAAATTCAGGTCCATTTTACGTGCTTTTGTGGGCACTAAAGTTTTTTTATGATTTCTTCCTGGAGCTGTGATTTTAAACTTAGCTCAGCAAACATCTGCTTAAGCTTGCGGTTTTCAGCCTCCAGCTCTTTTAAGCGTTTGATATCCGACGTTTCCATTCCGCCGTATTTTTCTCGCCATTTATAGAAAGTTGAATTACCCATACCCTATTTACGGCATAGTTCTTTAACAGGAATACCTGCTTCAGCTTCTTTTAAAATAGCTACGATTTGATGTTCAGTCATTTTTTTCATCATTGAATCCTCTTTTACTTTTATCATAGAGAATTTTCTACTTTTTTGCTGTACTATTTTAGGGGGTAGTTACACATAAAATATATAAATACTAATTTTTAACTTTTTATTTGCAAAAGAAATAGTGATAACCCTTTACTTATGTGTCCAGAATGGATAAATCAATATTTGATTAAAATAAACAACGAAATAAAAATAAAATAACAATCAAACAAATAACAATAGCCCATAGATGATCTTTAAAAAAACTACTTTGATATTGTTTAGGTTTGTGATTAGGCGTTGGTAACTTCAAAGTTCCAGGAAAATTGTGCTGTCCTCCTTGCTGTATCTTTATTTTTTCTGCTATTTGTTGGTTTTTACTTAATAATGTTGATGGTTTTATAGTTGAATATTGTGACGTTTTGCTTATAGTAATTCTATTTTGTGGCCCAACCTTATCAATATTATTGTTTAAAATATTTTTAATAATTTCATTATTTTTAGACACTAATGGCTGTTGTCTTGTATAATAATTAATCCTATTAATAAACTCACAACAATCCAATCTCCTTTTGAACTCATCATGAGAGATAATTGTTAGCTGGTCATTTTTTGTAATAGTTATGGAAAGATGTGAATATCTATGTTTAGAACTAATATAAGGAGGTTCCATCAATCCTTTAACACTTATGTATTTTCCTAACCATATATCATTAGGTTTCATAATTGATAGATTTAGATTTAATGCATCTAAACCTTCTTTCCATATATTTACTTTGAATGCTTTACCTCGCCAGTCATTAAAATTAAGAAAAATATATGGTAATTTCCTTTCAGTCCATCCGATCTTCACTTCGGTAACTTTTCCTATAACTTCAACTTGACTACCAATGTATTTTTCATGTAACTATCCCCTAAAATAGTACAGCCAAAAAGTAGAAAATTCTCTATGATAAAAGTAAAAGAGGATTTAATTATGAAAAAAATGACTGAACATCAAATCGTCGCTATTTTAAAAGAAGCTGAAGCAGGTATTCCTGTCAAGGAACTCTGTCGCAAATATGGCATGGGTAATTCAACTTTCTATAAGTGGCGAGAAAAATACGGCGGTATGGAAACGTCGGATATTA
>NZ_LZHO01000011.1:0-124646 GCF_001690895.1 Gilliamella sp. Nev5-1
ACCATGTAATTTAGCCCAGTTGGTAAAGGTTTTTCCTGTAAATTCTGGCCCATTATCGACCCGTATTTTTAATGGATACCCATGATATTCGGCCAGTTTATCTAAGTAACGGGTAATCCTTCCTGCTGGTAAGCTTACTGCAATATCAATACCTAACGCCTCACGATTAAAGTCATCGATGACATTGAATGTTCTAAAGCGACGTTGATTACGGCTACTGCCACTCATAAAATCCATTGACCAACAGTCACTTTGTTTATTGGGGACTAATAATCTTTCTGAGCATCGTGGAGGAATGCGTTTTTTACGCTTTACCCTGAGATTAAGCTTTAATTCACAATACACCCGATATACCCGTTTATGATTCCATTGATAGCCGAGCTTTCTGATACGATTAAAACATTTAGGAAAACCCCAGCGTAAATGCCGGTCTGTGACAGTATTCAACACCGAAACAATCACCGAGTCATCCTGAAACTTAGGTTGGTAATAGTAAGCACAACGGCTTAAACCAACAATGGCACAACTCATAGCAATAGTAACTGAATGATTTTTTTGTAGTTGCTGCGCCCACGTTTTACGTACCTTGGTGGGCACTAAAGCTTTTTTATGATTTCTTCCTGAAGCTGGGATCTTAAGCTCAGTTCGGCAAACATCTGTTTAAGCTTGCGGTTTTCAGCCTCCAGCTCCTTTAAGCGTTTGATATCCGACGTTTCCATTCCGCTGTATTTTTCTCGCCATTTATAGAAAGTTGAATTACCCATGCCATATTTACGGCACACCCGCTTCAGCTTCTTTTAAAATAGCTACGATTTGATGTTCAGTCATTTTTTTCATCATTGAATCCTCTTTTACTTTTATCATAGAGAATTTTCTACTTTTTTGCTGTACTATTTTAGGGGATAGTTACATTATGACTAATTAAAAATAACGGGAAAAGCCTTAAACTGATCAGTTTCTCACTCACTTCCCGTTTAACTATCTTGTTATTTATCTAGACGACATTGATGGGATTACCTGCAATAAAAGCATTTAAATTGTTATTTAGCCCTTCAGTTAGCCTCTGAAAGGCTTCTGAACTCCTACAAGCCAGATGTGGCGTTAAAATAAAATTACCAAGTTCTTTTTGTAACAGAGGGTTTCCATTTATAGGTGGTTCTATTGTTAGTACGTCGAATCCTGCACCTGCTATGTCCCCACGCCGTAGAGAATCAGCCAAACTTTGTTCATTCACTAATCCACCTCGACCTATATTAATCAAAAATGCTGTTTTCTTCATCTGTATTAACTCATCATGATCAATTAGATTTAAAGTCGAATCATTTAATGGGCAATGCAAAGTTAATATGTCAGCTTGACATAGAGCATCTTCAAATTTGGTATAACCAGGACGACAATTAGTTGCATCTTTGCGCTCGCTAAACAATACATTCATACCAAATGCACAAGCTAGTTTTGCAACAGCTTGCCCTGTATCTCCTTTGCCAATAATAACGAGTGTTTTACCTAAAAGTTCGTTATAGGCTGGCCCAGGGAGTGAATAAAAAGGAGACTGCTGCCATTTGCCTACATCAACACTTTGATGGTATGCGATTAATTGGTGTGATAGAGTCAACATCATCATTACTGTATGTTCGGCAACGGACTGAGTACTGTAAGCTCTGACGTTAGTGACCGTAATACCAAGTTCTTTTGCTGCATCAATATCAATATGATTAAAACCTGTTGCTGCAACTGCGATCATCTTCAATTGAGGATTACTTTGCATATGCTCCCGTGTAACTTTTACTTTATTAGTAATAACAATATCACTCCCAGCTATGGCCTCGCTTACGTCACGATCTGCACACAACTCTTGATAGATGACTTCATTTGGAAAATCTAATGTTAAAAACAGCCCGGGTACTGTGATTCCATCTAAAATTATTATTTTATGCATTTTCGTGTCCTCCACACTGAACGGCTGAGTTAGGGAGTGGAGATGTTGTTTTTACACTTTGACGAGTGTATAACTGCTTTCGTCGGTTAAACAAATTACGATAGTCCTCCTCGATGAGAGGTACGAAATTGCGCAATAGTAAATAATCAATGCAGCATAATGCTGATACATCTGACATAGAAAACGTATCTTTTTCCACGCTGTAAACCCCATTCATATACCGCAAGCAAGACTCTATTCTTCTTTTATATTTGTTCATAACATTTGAATCGACTTTATCGTTAGGTCGTTTCAGCTCCCATGAGCACAATACAGCAGTATCGAGTGCAGCATTTGCGACCGTCATTAATAACTTGTCATTAAGTGTTTCAGATTTGCTCGATAGTTCAGTATTCGGCACCATTTTTAATAAAAACTCAACTATAAGTGATGAATCAAATAAGGTGGTTTCTCCACCAATAATAAGAACAGGGATCTTTCCGATTGGATTGATACCGACTACCTTACTAGCTGATTCCCATGGAGAGTCTAATTGAAAATCATATAGTAACTCCTGTTCCTGTAAAACTATTTCAACTTTTCGAACAAAAGGACTAGTTTTATTACCTATCAATTTGATATTCATAAACTACCTCCCTCACCATAAGCATTATATCTTTCTGCATTCGCTATTTTAATCGAATGAGCACACTTTTCACTCTGAGAAATAATGATATCCAGAGCGCTAGTAAACAAAAACTTCCCACTCACAATTTCGCCAATAGCAAAGAATTTCTTATTAGCTTCATTCTCTTGGTTAAGCACAAAGTGATTTTTGTCTACATTAATCCCCCCAAATTGATGTTCCGCAGCAATGCCTTTTTTTATCAATTTAGTTAGAAGAGGCGCATCAGCTTCTGCTATATTCCTAGGACTGCCTGTTGCATAAATAATAGTATCCGCTTGTTGGATCTGGTTGGGTGAGGTTATATTAAATCCACCATCAATATTCTCAGTAACATGAGCATTACCCGTTACAAAGTCAATTTTTCCTTCATTAAAATAATGAAGCAACTTTTGTGCATTTTCTTTGGGAATAGACACCCTCATTGAGATTGCTGCGGCAAGGAGGCTTGAGAAGAAAATATTTCGTTCCTCATCCTGTATAGCATCCCAAATCAATCCTAATAAGTGGTTAGTGTTATAGAGAATAGCCTGCCAACCACGAGGTCCCTCGGCTAGGGAAATCTCCCTTGACAGGAAATCACCTAGGTCATCGATGGGAGTTGGTGGAAAGACAATTTGTTCATCCTGATCATCATTTTCTTCTTTATATGCAGTTAGCTCTTTTTTAAACAAATCCAGCAAATCTAATAATGTTATTTTTCCTTTTAGACTAATCAATTCCTTCAAAGTTGATCTATTCAAAAATTTACACTCATAGCGCCCTTGCGTGCCCCTAACGCAAGGAAAGAAACCACTACGGGAATAGATAGTTATTTTTCCACAGTGTCCATTTTCTATGAGACCAATTACTGAATCAATTGCACTTAATCTCGAACCAATGATAGCAACACTGTCTGTTTTACAAACTTTAGTCACTAAATTACTAATTGGGTAAGGATCAGGAAATAGATTAGTCCCAAGTTTTTCATTATTAGAAACTTTTCTTTTCATTGTACCGCAGGCCAACACGACGTGCTGAACTGCAAATTGTTCACCACTTTCTGTTTCCAATATATACGCTTGACCCTCCACTTGCTCGTTAATGTCAATAACATGAGCATTTATTGGTATAACTTTTATTCCATTTTGCGAAGCCTGCTTTATACTCGACCACATGGATGATTTTAGGTATAAGCCAAATAAAGAACGAGGAACATAATCATTCTCAGTATATTTTTTTGGAAATTGATGTTCGAAACGAGAATAATTTTCTAAATACCAACGGAAAAAATCACCAGGCTTATCTCTGAAAACCGTAATATACCCAGCCTTAGTATTGAGTAGATTTGAATCTAGGTCTAACGTAGAATAAGCGTTGCCTGGGCCAAATGACATGTTTTTTTCAAATAAATAGATTGTGATTTTGTTGTTCAATGTCATTTTCGATAAATTATGAAGCAATGCAATCGCAGCGGCTCCGCCGCCTATAACGCCTATAGCAGTATCCATTAATAATTTTCCTTATTAAAAAATTTTATAAATTCTTTTATAAATTCATAGTTGTGATGTTTTCTGAAATCCGTATTGGAAACGCAATTAATTGCTGTACAGAATCAGGAGAAATGTTGGGTGCAATTTCAAATAAAGTCAGCCCACTATCATCTAAACGAAACACTGCTCGTTCAGTAATTATGATGATATCCTTACAGGTAGAGCTACAATGAACTGTAATTTGTTGCACAGACTGAACAAATTTTCTGAGGCCGCCTTCACTAACAATATTTAGTCCAACATCATCTATAATCTCTACTTCCAAACCTTTGGTTGTTAACGCCCCGCACAAAACAAGTTTTTTTGCTGACTGAGCAATATTAATAAATCCTCCAGCCCCCATCAGTGTTTCACCGAATTTACTGGCGTTCACTGCGCCACTGCCATCTATTTCAGCAAAACCTAGAAATGCCACATCAATTCCTCCTCCGTCATAAAAATTGAATAAAGAGGATTGTTCTATTACGGCTTGTGGGTTGCATGATGCTCCAAATGATAAGTTATAGAGGGGATTCCCCCCAATTACACCCGATTCAATAGTCAGCGTTGCATTGCTTTTTCGTTGTTCCAACATCGCTCCTATGAGCGCAGGTATTCCGATCCCTAAATTGATAACAGCTTTCTCCGAGGGAATTTCACGCAGAGCTCTTCTTGCAATAATTGATTTGTAGAGTGCCTTTTCAGTATTATCATCCTGTAATAGTGCATGACCATATGTCTGTGGATGGATTTCATCGGAATCACTGACAACAACATAATCGACTAAAAACCCTGGTATTTTGACTGACTGAGCATCGACTTTATCGACAATTATTTTTACTTGAACAATTACTGTTCCGCCACATTTTTTGACTGCTTGTGCTTGTGCTAAGGCATCATGATAAGCTGCCTCATCTATCATGGTTATATTTCCGTTTTGGTCACATTCGGTCCCCCTAAGCAAAGCATAATCAACGCTAATCGCTGGATAAAACAAGTAATCTTCACCCTCAAAATGTTTAATTTTGACCATAGATTTACCTGATGGCGAAATAAGTCCGCCTTCATATCTCGGATCAACAAAAGTATTCATGCCTACTTTGGATAAAATTCCTGGTGAACCAGATGCAACTTCCTTATAGAGGTTACTTATGATACCTTGAGGCCAATTATGTCCCTCAAGTAATCCTTTTTTCGCCATATTGACAAGCTTCGGACACAAGCCCCAATAGCCTCCAATGGCGGAAACGACCAATCCTTTATGCGCCCATTTATTAAGTCCTGCATCAGATCTATCCCCAGCCCCTGAAGCAAACAGTAGGCTAATATTTTTTGGTGACCCAGTATTCAAATAACGCCTTTCTATCGCTTCGGTTAGTGCATCAGGGTGCCCACAGCTACCAAATCCGCCAGGAATGATCGTTGCCCGATCCGAAAGCAGTTGGGCAGCCTCATCCGCTGTTATAAGTTTCATGCATGAGCCTCATAATCTGAATTTATGTTTTTCCCCTCGTCAACCCACCCCTCAGTTAACTGTTTCACTGGGATATATCTAGATGCAAGAATTGTGCATCCCCCCTTTGATGCCATGCTGTGGCAGGTGCCTGGTGCCCGAACGATAAAGTTTCCGGCAGTAAATACTTGTCCGTTTTCGATGTAATCCCCATTCAGAACTAGAACGGTTTCAAATCCCATATGAACATGGCCAGGTACATAAGCTCCTGGTTCATATCTTAAAAATGCTAAATCGGGACCATTAGGATTGGCAATCGTTTCATCGAAAATAACAGCAATATCTACTCCTTCTCTTAATCCTTTCTGATAGGGAACAAATTGGACGTCATCAGGTAACTTGATATCCTGTGGAAAACCAAAATTAATCACAAAATCTCTTTTTTCTGGGGGTGTTTTAAATTCCATATATAGACTCCTAATATTGTTAAAGTTTGCTTCTTGTTGATTGACTAATACCATTGAACCCCCAATTGATGCCATCATTATTGACCACAGATGTATAACAAATGGCATTATCTGGAATTGAAAATTCTGTTTTAAGGTATTCCCATGTCCCACTGAGCCATGAAGAGACCTCATTTTCAGTGTTGGTTCCCGCTGTAATGAATATGGTTAGCTGATAGACAGCTCCATCTACCAAACCATTCACACCAAACCATGAGCCATGATGAGGAAGAATATTAACCACCGTCACATCTTTATTTTTACGTAAGAACTGTGAAGTCAATTCAGTCAAATTCTTTGCAATTTGTTTTAGCTTTGATTGTTCAACATCAACAGATGTTGTTAGGGATAAGATAGGCATCTTTACATTTCCTTTGTGTTTATGGTTTTGTTTTTAAATAGAGGATATCCAAACCAATAGCAAGGCCAACTCGCTCCACTACCGATATTATTGACAACTAATGCAACGAGCACTAAAACCGTAGCGCCACTGAGTACTGGTGTGAATAGAAATGTATAATCATGGGTTCCAGACATGATTATCAAGATCGGATTTGCCCCGGCCGGCGCATGAACAACTCGAAGTATTTGCATCAATGCAATAGATATTCCGACAGCCAATGCGATGAATATCATCCCATCACCGAATAAATTGACGACCAAAAGTCCCACTAGAGCTGAGATAAAATGTCCACCAATAACACTTCTCGGTTGTGCTAGAGGAGCTTTGGGGAGGGCAAACAATAAAACACATGTTGCACCAAATGGAGCCATAATTGATAGCGTCCCCCCCCAATAGGTCACCATAAACAACATTAAAATACCCAAAGTGCCACCAATAAAACCACGCAGCACCGCGATAACACCAGGCCTAGGTTGTATTACGTCTCCACCTTTCATCTTTTTTAACATTTTCGCTCCTTATTTAATGAAGATTTGCACGAAATAGTTTACATTAACTATTTAAGTAAACGATATCGTTTATATAAATTACATTAAAAAACAATGTCGGTCAAATTATATTTATAATTATCCATTATTGGGTTGTTATGATAGAATAAGAGACCTAAGTGGAAATGATTAAAAAGAATAAGAGCAATGAGAATGAATATATGAAACTAAAGCCTGAAATTATAGACATCATACTGGATTCTGCAGAATTATTATTCAATGAGCAAGGGTACTGCCCAGTTAGTTTGGAGTTAGTTGCTGAAAAAGCAGGTGTTTCGAAAAGAACGTTGTATAAATACTTCGGCGATAAAAATGGGCTAGTCAGTAAAGTATTACTAAGAAGAGATACTTTTTTTCAAGAATCGCTCACAGATGTGATTGCTGTATTCACTGAGAAAAAAGATAAAATAAATGCCATTATTTCATGGCATATTCGCTGGTTTCACGATGATAATTATCGGGGTTGCATGTTTGTTCGTGCTCAGGTTGAATATGGTAATAAAAGTGAGGAAATTTGCGCTATCGTAAGAATGCACAAACAGTGGATTCAGAATTCGATTCATCAGTGTTTGGGTGGGACTCAATCATGTGAAGCGGCGGCTTGTTTAATTATGTTGATATTGGAGGGTATGATTACATGCACTACAATTTTTGGAGTTGAAGGAAGAGATTTTACGAATGAAAAAATGTATATATATGATATTATAGATAAAATTGATATTGAAAATGCTTAAATTCTTCGAAGGGTTAAAAGCAAACCATTTAGTTCAAAATTATCCATTTTAATAACAAGGTAGCTGTTAATACGATTAGTTAATGACTACTTTGTTGGTCTTGTCATTGAAATGTAAGGATACGTAAAAATGCATTTTATGGTACTGTTCGAACCATGTTATCTATAATTCTATAATGTATTTTTCATTATTCGTTTAGACTAAATCAACTTCAAAAATTGCATTTTTCCCTGCTCTAAATTTGTACTCAAACAATAGTCATGATGATTATTAGTATTTTCAGTACAAATTAGTACGAATATCTCTTTTTTTAATTGATTTATAACAATATATATATGAATTAGGATAAACAACTAGAAACCATGTGCATCATATCGTAACAAATATGGACTGTTATTCAAATCTTATTATGTTTCAAACAATATATATTGTTTGAAAATTGGATTATCATCAGAAGTGCGTTCACTTTCGTTTAATTTAAACGTCAGGCTTTCCTTAAACTCACCGATTTCAGCCTCTACACTTAATTCATTTGAGGACTCCTCAGGAACTAATTGTTTACCGATCTGGCTCCAATTTTTTCCTGTCTGTTTGCGTAATTCATCCGCTTCTTCGGTTGTATATTCATAACGCCGTTTTCTATCTTCAACCTTAGCTGTGCTGACTTCCTTGCCAAACACAAATTTTATTTTTAACTTATAATCGGGATAAACAAATAAACTTGTTATATGAACAGCATAACTATCCCCTAAAATAGTACAGCAAAAAAGTAGAAAATTCTCTATGATAAAAGTAAAAGAGGATTCAATTATGAAAAAAATGACTGAACATCAAATCGTAGCTATTTTAAAAGAAGCTGAAGCGGGTATTCCCGTTAAAGAACTGTGCCGTAAATATGGCATGGGTAATTCAACTTTCTATAAATGACGGGAAAAATAGGGCGGTATGGAAACTTCAGACATCAAACGTCTAAAAGAACTCAAGGCGGAAAACAGTAAGCTTAAACAGATGTTTGCCGAACTGAGCTTAAAATCCCAGCTTCAGGAAGAAATCATAAAAAAGCTTTAGTGCCCACCAAGGCACGTAAAACGTGGGCACAGCAACTACAACAAAATCATTCGGTTACTATTGTTATGAGTTGTGCCATTGTTGGTTTAAGCCGTTGTGCTTACTATTACCAACCTAAGTTGCAGGATGACTCCGTAATTATTTCGGTGTTGAATGCTATCACAGACCAGCATTTACGCTGGGGTTTTCCTAAGTGTTTTAGTTGAATATAAATGGAAAGGGAAAAATAAGCTAGAGATTATACAATATTTTGATGGTGGAGAGACTTATTACACATTTGTTAATCAAGAAAAGAGAACAAAATTAATAACCAAATTTTCGCCAGATTAAGAAATGATACAAAATGGTAGCTTGTATATTAATTCTACCGTGGTGATTTATAATAAACAGACTACTGTTTATCTAAAATATCAACAGAAAATCTATCAATATTGCACTTAATAAAGTCGCCACTTAGATAAGAAAAATCATAAAATAGATCATCTTGAAAAACTAAATTTGATAATATTAATTTATTTTCAAATAAGTATCCGTTGATATGATGGGTAAACGTGTCTTGTTGTTGTTTAATGATAAAGCATTTATCTTTAGATAATTCAGGTTTTATTTTATTAATAAAACACAAGCCAAGCTCTAATAAGTAAATATTACCCGTGTTAAGCGCCCAAGGAGAAGAGTTAATAAAACAACAGAGTTGATACTGTCCAAAAGCGAAAGTAGCCTGCTCCTCAATATAGGGATCAAAGGCAATTAACTTTGCATAATATTTCATTATTCCTCTCCTAATTGTTATACACGAACTAAGATAACTACGTTTACCAATGAGACTAGAACATAAAGCCATTTATCCTACTAATTTTAGCATCTCTTGTG
Organism: Gilliamella sp. Nev5-1; assembly: GCF_001690895.1. Classification (NCBI taxonomy): domain Bacteria; kingdom Pseudomonadati; phylum Pseudomonadota; class Gammaproteobacteria; order Orbales; family Orbaceae; genus Gilliamella; species Gilliamella sp. Nev5-1. The sequence continues at coordinate 9,700 of NZ_LZHO01000011.1, forward strand.
AATATTATCATTTTGGCTGTGCTGCCTAACGTTCAATATCATCGATGACTTCATCGTGAGATGTTAAACATTGGTATTGGCATTGCTCTTAATTTACCAGAAGGAAGAGATTTAAAAATCCACCTTAAAAAATTCAATAAAATCAATATGTTTTCTGAACCATTTTTATTGTTTTACTTTAGACTTAATCAACAATTGCTTGTGTTTAAAATCAATGCTTATGCTATTTTTACTAATAAAATCAAAATATAGCAATTTATCAGGCTTAAATTCAGTGGAAAAGAAATCTAACATAACAACTTCAATATTATCATGAACAACATTATTTACTTTAGAGGTAGCACTATTGAAAATCATTTTATAATTTTTGATAACATCAGACAGATCTATAACCAAACCCTTATCATTCAAAATGACCTTAGCACCCACTTGTTATCTAATTTAGCAACAACGTTTCCCCTTCAATGTTTACTGGTACTTTAACGCATCAAAAAGGGGGAAGATATTATTACGGCAATCCTTTCTGTCGCAATATCACACCCTAAACGGCATCTCATATCAAACCCCTATTTAACTATATCTACCTAGCTATCAACAGCTTGAATTTCAACTTGAATTAATGGGTAACGTGGCAAAAAACTGCGGTTCCCAGTATTGGGCGCTTAATCCTATTATCAATTAAATGCAACTTGCTTAAAGCCTGATATGGCCGTTGGCTGGCTATTTTTTGCAATTTTTTCAATACGACTAATGATTTGGATAAGTTTGTCGCTATAGTTAGGATCGGTTGCATAATGTGCTGCTTGCAACTCTTTAGCTGCTGTTCTGGCATCAGGAGCTTTAACTACTGCGCGGTAGCGAGGATTTTTGGTTAATAAATTAAGGTAATCGGTGATTGCATGTTGTTTGCTATTATAGACTCTAAATTCATCTTGAATTTTTATCATATGGTTATCAATGAATTCTTGCGTTGTTAAACGCGTTGAACGCCCTTGCCATGATGGAGTTGCCTTTATACCAAAATAATTATAGCTTGATTGATTATGTTCTGTCTTGATTTGTTTTTGCCCCCAGCCTGTTTCTAATGCAGCTTGTGCAATAATGATTTCATAAGGAATTCCCGACTGTTTAGCAGCCTGCTTGGCTGGCTCAAGCCATTCTTTCACAAATTGGGTAACATGATTTTCATTTGTATTATCACGCGTTGTTTTTGATACTTTTTCGTTATGCTGACTTTCAAGCATGTTGTTAGCACTACGATATAGCATTTGCCCTAATGCTTGAGGTGATATGTTAGATGGATCCTGACTAAATAAAGATTGGGCTAATTGAAGATTTTGCGCAGTATTGTTTGTATTAGATTGTAAGTGATTATTAGATTGTAAGTTAGTATTAGAGTGCAAATTAGCATTAATTGATGATCTATTAGTTAACTGCTTAGTAAGCATATCAGCTAAACCCAACCCTTTACCAGCAGCTTGTTGCGCAATTTGCTGATCAAACATTGCAGTAAATAGTTGTGAAGCAGATTGACTAAATAAACCGCTTTCAGGCACCGCTTTGCGCATACTTTGCATCATCATATTAATAAATAAGGACTCAAATTGCTCAGCAACTTGCTTAATACCTTGAGCAGAACCATTAGCAACATTGCGCTTTAGCTGGTTTAGCCCTGAAAAGTCATAAGCAAAGCGATTAAAAGGTTGTCCAATTTTATTATTCATAATGTCATTTCTTTTATAAATCGTTTTTTAGATAGTTTCCAATGAAGCATGCAAACAGCCCGCTGTCTTTAAGGCTTCAAGTATCGACATTAACTCAGTAGGATTAGCGCCTAATAAATTTAGCGAATTAATCACTCGGTTTAAATCAGTGCCCGATGCGATGTTATGTAATGCGCCACCTTCTTGCTCAACACTGACTTGATTATCAGGCGTAACCACTGTTGCACCACCCGCTAATGGCGTATTGGGTTGGCTGACTTTTAATTTACTATTTACAACAACAGATAAATTGCCATGTGCTACGGCGCAATTATCCAATTTAACCTTTTGATTCATGACCACAACACCTGTTCTTGTGTTGATGACCACTTTTGCTGAAATAGGGGTTGTGCCAATTTCAAGATCTTGTATTCGAGAAAGTAACTGCACTCGAGTTGTATTTTCTTTTGGCATCTGTAGTGCTATTGTTGTACCATCTAGTGCAACCGCAGTGTTTTTTTGTAACTTGTTAATGACATCAGCAATTTTTAAGGCACGTGTAAAATCAAATTGATTAAGATGTAAGTGGATAACATTTCGTTCATCTAAACGGGTTGCTAGTTCTCGTTCAATGGTTGCCCCATTAGGTATAGTTGCACCGGCCGTTTGATTAACACTGACACTACTTCCTTTACTACTTGCGCCCATTCCTCCCACAAAAAGATTGCCTTGTGCAATAGCATAGACTTGATTATCAGCCCCCTTTAATGGCGTCATGATCAATGTGCCACCACGTAAGCTTTTTGCATTACCAAGCGAAGATACCACCACATCGATTTGTTGCCCAACGCGTGAATAAGAAGGCAATTTTGCAGTAACCATAACTGCAGCAACATTTTTTAATTGCATATTGCTGCCTGTTGGCACAGTAATCCCTAATTGGGATAGCATATTAGTGATACTTTGGATAGTAAAAGGTGTTTGTGATGTTTGATCGCCTGTGCCATCAAGCCCGACAACAATCCCATAACCAACTAAGGCGTTTTCTCTTACCCCTTCAATGGTGACCAAATCACGTATACGCTCAGCATGACCATTCGGTATAACCAATATCATCATCAAGGTAAAGCAGAAAAAAGGACGCAATTTTTTTATCATAATGAGACTCATTAAAATGGTGAAAGATTTAAGAATAATCGCTGTAACCAGCCCATTGTTTGCGCTTCATCAATGTAACCATTACCCACATATTCAATGCGTGCATCAGCAACTTGCGTTGAAATTACCGTATTATTGCCGCTGATGGTTCTTGGATTAACAACACCAGAAAAGCGTATGAATTCAGTGCCTTGATTAATTGCAATCTGTTTTTCACCAATCACTTTCAAGTTACCATTGATCATGACATCTTGAACGGTGACCGTGATTGTGCCACTAAAGGTATTTTTAGCATTAGCGCCACCAGATCCCTTAAAGTCATTGTCACCAGACATTTCGGTATTGGCTTTACCACGACCCACTAGCCCATCAAGAAATGTCGGTATGGTTTTTACCCCTAAATTCACCGAGCCATTTCGTCCAGCATTAACAGATGAGCTTTTGCTAGCGCTCACGTTTTCTTGTAAAACAATAGTTAACACATCGCCAATATTGCGCGGGCGACGATCTTCAAATATCGGCTGATAACCAAAGCTACTGGGCTGGCTAGCTTGATAAATTGAACCATTATTGTTCACAGTTTCTGGCATTTGTGGAACAATGCTCGTTTTACCCTCAACTAAGGCTTGTTTAGGTAATTGAGCACAGCTAAACAAAAAAAATGCAATTAAAATATAAAAATATCTCATTACGCTTATTATATTGTTAAATTTATAACTGATTTAAACGTTGCAACATTTGGTCTGATGTTGAAATCGCTTTACTGTTAATTTCGTAAGCGCGTTGAACTTGGATCATATTCACCAATTCTTCAGCAACATTGACATTAGATGTTTCGATATAACCTTGATATAGCAACCCTGCACCGTTTAATCCTGGCGTATTTTCAGTGGGAGCACCTGAACTTTCCGTTTCTAAATAAAGGTTTTCGCCCATGCTTTCAAGCCCAGCATCATTAATAAACGTATGTAATGTTAATTGACCAACTTGCACTTGTGTTGACTGATTAGCTAACGTCACATTAACCACACCATCACGTGCAACCGTCATTTTGATTGCATTGGATGGAATACTAATAGTTGGCTGAATTTCATATCCCGCAGCGGTTACCAATTGACCATTTTGGTTGACTTGAAAAGCGCCGTTGCGTGTATAAGCCTGCGTTCCATCAGGTAATAGCACCTGAAAAAAACCTTGTCCGTTAATTGCAATATCACTGCTGTTATCCGTTGCTTCTAAATTACCTTGGCTATGAACCCGCTCTGTTGCAACAGGACGAACACCTGTACCTATTTGCAAACCTGATGGTAGTGTTGTTTGTTCTGAAGACTGCGCACCGGGTTGACGAACAGTTTGGTATAATAAATCTTCAAATACAGCACGTTGCCGTTTAAAACCACTGGTACTCACATTGGCAAGATTATTGGAAATAATATCCATATTCATTTGTTGTGCGGTTAAGCCTGTTTTGGCAATCCACAATGATTTAATCATAGTTTTTCCTACTTAAATTATTGATAAAGTTAAGTTAGCGATAAAATTTGGTTCGCTTTTTGTGCATTTTCATCCGCAGTAGTGATTTCTTTCATCTGCATTTCAAATTGGCGAGCGTGGCTAATTAAATCAACCATAGCAGTAACAGGATTAACATTACTTCCTTCTAATACACCAGACATCAGCTTAGCTTGTGGGTTATCTGGCATCAACATACCGTTTTCATTACGCGCCTGTTCGGTTAATTGAAAAAAGCCATTATCACCACGTACTATTTGATGAGGTTCAATATGGACTTTTTTTATTTTACCGACTTGAGCTATGGTCGTTGGTTTATCCCCTGCCCCTAATGCTGAAAGTGTACCATCACTGCTAATACTCACTTGCGATTTTTGTGGCACAGTCAATACACCACTATCACCAAGTAATGGATAGCCTTGTATGTTAAGGGTGCCATTTTCGTCAATTTCAATGGCACCATTGCGGGTGTACGCTTCGCTACCATCGGCTAATTGCACTGCCAACCAGTTATCTTCTGCCAAAGCAACATCGAGATTTCTACCTGTATAGTTAAATGCCCCCATTGTCGAGTCAAACGTTGGGGTTGTTGCAACCACCATGGTTCGGGTGGGCGTATCATTGCCGACAATAGGAACAGCTTTCATCGTCGTCAATTGTGCACGAAACCCTGTCGTAGAAACATTAGCTAGATTATTGGTAGTAATTGACTGCCGATTTAATGTCTGGCTTGCTGCCGACATGGCTGTATAAATAACACGATCCATAAATAGCCTTTATACTAACGCAAATTAACTAGCGTATTGAGAATTTGATCTTGCGTTTTAATTGTTTGCGAATTAGATTGGTAATTTCGCTGAGCTACAATCATATTCACTAATTCCTGACTCATATCAACATTTGACGATTCAAGTGCGCCACTGGCTAATGATCCAAAAGTGCCTGAATTTGCCACGCCTAATACTTCGCCGCCAGAATTAATGGTTGATCGCCAATTATTGTTTCCTGCTGATTCAAGCCCGTTAACATTGGCAAAATCAGCCATCGCAATTTGACCTAATAACATTGTCTGCTGGTTAGAATACACACCATAAATAGAGCCATCATCATTAATGCTATAACCGACTAAATCACCCGGCGCATAACCATCAACCACAGGCGTTTTAATACTACCGAGTTCTTTACCCATATTTTGCTGAGAGCTATTCGCTAATGATAAAGTAAAGGTGTTGTCAGCCGAGCCGTTTAATCCATTAATATTAATGGTCATTTCAGGATCGCTAATTAATTTGCCTGAAGAATCAAACTCCATTTTACCTACTTTTTGTAAAGTGGCTTTAGGATCACTACTATCAAGACAGTGAACATCCCATTGGTTATCCGCAGTTTTAACATAAAAGAGCTGAACATTACGTTGATTACCAAGCGAATCATAAGTCGTAATGGTTGTAGAATAATTGAAAGTATCAGCATCAAGTGCATTGATTGGTTGTTTGGCTGGAACTTTACTATTAGAGTTTAAGTTGGTTTGTAAAGTAGCTTTTGTTGTCGCTGTAGCATTTAACATTTCTTGTGAAATTTTTAATGGACCAGGCGCTGCACCTTGTTGCACTTTGGGCGGTGTTCCTGTTGCAAGATATCCCGTTAACTGAAGACCATCAGCAGAAACAATATTTCGCTCAGCATCTAACTGAAATTGCCCATTACGGGTATAGAAAACTTGACCACTACTATCCACTAAACGAAAAAAACCATTACCCGAGATAGCAACATCTAAACTGTTGTTGGTTGTTGTTGTTGCTCCATCATTAAAATTTTGCATAACCGCAGCCACTTTTACCCCCATACCAACTTTTGAGCCAGCATAGATATCAGCAAAGGAAATACTGGCACTTTTAAAGCCTACCGTTGCAGAGTTAGCGATATTATTACCAATGACATCTAATTGTTTTGATGCGGCATTCATGCCACTTACCGCTTGAGAAAATCCCATTTGAAGTTTATCTCCTTTAAAGAATTTGACGTACTTCGTCAATACTAATTGAACCAAGTATTCCTAAATCAAGTAATACTTTATTATTAACTTTGCTATTAATAACACCGTATACCACTGAATAGGATAATGAAGTAGATGACACTTTTTGCCCGTCACAACTTGCGTTAACTGAAAAAGTATAACTACCATCTGGCGCTACCGTTCCATCTGAAAGCATACCATCCCAAGTAAAAGAACTTACACCTGCGGGAATTGCGCCTAAATCAACTTCTCGCACCACATTACCCTTGTCATCTTGAATCGTAATAACAACTGAGTCTGCATCACGAACTAACTCAAAACCAAAAGGTGTTGTAATGGTTTCTTTTCCTGCCTCTGAAGCTTCTTGCTCAGACGTTGCAACTAAAATTTTATTGCCAGGCACCATTACACCTTTACCAATCATGTTGCTAGCGTTAACCGATAAGCTATCATCGATCTGACCTGAAACCATCCCTAATGTTGTGTTAAGCCGTTCTATACCGGCTAAAGTATTAATCTGAGCAAGTTGTGATGTTAACTGGCTATTATCCATTGGATTGGTCGGATCTTGGTTTTTCATTTGTGCAATTAATAACGTTAAAAAATTATCTTGCAATTCTTTACTTGAATTACCATCAGATGTACTTTTTTGCGTCGTTTGTGGGCTTTTTACCCCTGGTGACTGTGAAACGAGTACATTAGATACGCCCATCGGTTACTCCTTATTATTGCCCTAATGTAAGGGTTTTTAGCATTAAACTTTTTGCCGTATTAATCACTTCTATATTGGCCTGATAACTACGTGAAGCCGAAATGGTATTAACCATTTCGGCAACAACATCAACATTCGGTTTTTGAATATAACCTTTTGCATCGGCCAAGGGGTGATGTGGTTCATACACTAGATTCATCGGTGAGGGATCTTCAATGACTTGCGACACTTTCACACCTGCAATTGGGTTGGTCTGACCTTTATCATCCACTTGAAAAATCACTTGTTTAGCTCGATAAGCTTCACCAGACGTGCTTGTAATACTGTCAGCATTGGCTAAATTACTGGCACTGACATTCATTCGTTGGGTTTGCGCCATTAATGCCGACCCTGAAATAGCAAAAATAGAAAAACTCATTACACTTATCCTTGTTGTAATACCGACATCACATTTTTAAATTGTTCACCTAAAAACGTTAAATTACTCTGATAGTGAATACTATTGTCAATAAACGCGGTACGCTCTTGATCCATTTCGACCGTATTACCATCAGCCGATGCTTGATAAGGAATACGATAAAGTACATTTTGATTAAGTGTGATTGGTGCTTTTACCTGAATATGGTGATTTGAGGTAATATTGAGCCCAACGGGATTAATATTACTCTGATTATTAATCGCTTTGCTTAACTCAGCATTAAAATCAATATCTTGAGCCTGATAGTTAGGTGTATCGCTATTAGCAATATTTGCCGCTAAAATATTTTGTCGCATTTCGCGTATATTCAATGCTTGTTGGTGAAAATTAACCCAGTTATCCAATTTATCAAACATAAAATCATCTCACTTTTTTTGATAATGAGGATTTTAAGCGAATAAAAAAAAAGTCATCGCGCAAATAACGGTAAAAATTGCCCTTATTTCAAGATTCACTTCACGCAATCATAAAGTACAATCAACTTATCACTAATTGAATGCCGATCAATATGATTAAGATTGCAAAACTAATACTAACTGTTGTTATGCTATGTAACTGGAATAGTGTTTTAGCTAGTTGTCTTGATAAACAAATTAACAATTTAATATCTCAGCAGTTTAACCATAAAGTAGAGGATATTTTAATTACTTACCTTACCCCTAAACCGCAATTGAGTTGCGATACCCCAATACTTTCATTATTGAATAAAAAAAAGCCATGGGGAAACATGACCATTTATGCTCAATGTGATAATAAGAAAAAATTTATGCGGATTAATGTGGCTGTCATAAGTAATTATGTTGTGGCTAAGCAAGCAATAAGTGCAGGAACTGTAATTAACGAAGATCATATACATATACAATCAGGCAGGCTAGATAAACTACCTGCTACAATCATTTTAAATAAAGCCGATATTCTTAATCATATTGCATTAAGAAATATTGATCACAATGAACCAATAAAAACAACCATGCTTCAAAAAAATTGGCTCGTAAAAGCTGGGCAACAAGTTAAAGTGATAATAAATGGCGATGGGTATGAAATAGCCACTAAGGGGAAAGCGCTAAGCAATGCAGTATTAAATGATAAAGTTAAAGTTAAAGTTAATTCTGACAATATTGTTGAAGGCACGTTAACTTATCAAGGAGTAATCATTTTCAATAAATAATATTAATGATTTTTTTATTATTGCCGATAATAACATTAAACCAGTCACTTAAATCGTAAATTTGATTAAAGGTATTTTATGAGTATAGATGTAACAAAATCCATCACAACCATATCAGGCATAGTTAGCCGTGATATAGTTAATGAGCAACAGAAAAATCATACTGCATCTGTACCATCAAAAATGAGTGCTAATGCAAGTACCACCGTGAGTATAACTCAAGACGCAATGCACCTTTTACACGCAACTGACAAAGACGTTGATGAAGAAAAAATCGAAAGAATAAAACAGGCAATTACTAACGGTACATTGGCTATTGATACGCATAAAATTGCCGATAAATTGATAAAACAATTACTAGAAGATATTTGAAAATAAGTCAGATTTACAAGGGATACCAAAATGTTAGCACTCAATGACATCCTAAATAAAATAACAGAAATGTTACAAACACTTTCAACAATTCTACAAACAGAGCAGCAACTATTAATTGAAAATAGTACAACCAATCAGTTAAATGATATTATCAATAAAAAAAATGAGTTACTCATTCAATTAAAGTTACTTGATGAAAAACGGATAAAATTAAATAAACAATTTAATATTCAACCGCCTTATATAGAGAACTCAGCAATCGCAACACATTGGCAATTAATTACTGATAAAACAAAATTGTTAGCCAATATAAATCGCGATAATGGATTAATTATCCAAAATCGTATGAATATAACCCAACAAACGATTAATTATCTTAAAGGCCTAAATAGCCCTGCTATTTATACTAATAATGGTTATCAACAAACCGATGTTATCTTATCTAAGCGAGCCAAAGTTTGAGAAAATTGATCTTTGTCGATGGTAAACGAGATAAATACCCCCAAAAATGCCCTCTTATTAAGCCAATAACTTATTAGCGATTAGTTCATACTGTTAGCATGGTAAACGTTAATTAAACTATGAAGTTTCATTTAATTCATCATGGCTGACGATAATGATCTAGATAAAAGCGAACATCCCACCGATAGCAAAATAAAAAAGGCTAGGGAAAAAGGACAGATCCCTCGATCTCGTGAATTAACTTCGTTATTAATCTTGTTAATCGGTACGATATTATTTTGGTTGATGGGCTCATATTTAGTTAACCAGTTAATCGCAATCATAAAAACGGCAATGAAGTTTTCGTACAAAGTCAAAGATGAGAAGTTAATCATCTCCAATTTAGTTAACTCATTCACCCATGGTTTTTTGTCAATTGCGCCAATTTTTTTGGGTTTAGTGATTATTGCTCTCTTTGCACCACTTTGTGTGGGGGGATTGCTTTTTAGCCTACAATCAATTAAACCAAATTTTAAAAAACTCAATCCAATATCTGGGTTGAGTAGGTTATTTAGTACTAAAATTTTTTCTGAGTTACTAAAAAGTATACTTAAAGTTATTTTAATTGCTATCACTTCAACATTGTTTTTAATGCACCATTTTCCTGACATGCTTTCGTTGCCCCATATGCATTTAAATGATGCACTAGCTAAAGCAATACAGTTAGTGATCCTTTGCGCAATACTAAGCGTTATATCGTTAATACCCATGGTGGGTTTTGACATCTTTCATCAAATATGGAGCAATTTAAAAAAACTGAAAATGTCAAAACAAGAAATTAAAGATGAGTTTAAAGAGCAAGAGGGAAATCCGCAAATTAAAGGACGTATTCGCCAAATGCAACAAGCAATTGCTAGGCGACGAATGATGAAAGATGTGCCAAAAGCCAATGTCATTGTTACCAACCCAACCCATTACGCCGTTGCTCTGCAATATGATGAAAAAACAATGATTGCACCAAAGTTATTGGCAAAAGGTACTGACAAACTTGCACTGCGCATTAAAGAAATTGCTAATAAACATGACATTCCCCAATTAGAAGCCCCTCCTCTTGCGCGGGCTTTATATCGCCATGGCGAAATAGGTGAAACGATTCCAACTGAATTATATACTGCTGTCGCACAAATATTAGCTTGGGTATATCAATTAAAACATTGGCATAAATACGGCGGTGATAAACCACCTGTGCCGAATAATTTACCTGTACCTGAATCATTATCCGAAAATAAATAAAGGTAATTACTAATCTTATGATTAAATCTAAACTACTAACTTTATTATCAATAAATACATTAAAGAGTGGACATTATCAGATCTTAGCTGGCCCAATGCTAATCTTATTGATTCTTTCAATGATGGTATTACCACTTCCGGCATTTATTTTAGATCTATTTTTTACGTTTAATATTGCGTTATCAATTATTATATTAATTGTGGCATTATTTACTAAACGCATGCTTGATTTTGCAGCATTTCCAACTGTTTTATTGTTTGCAACTTTACTAAGGCTATCGTTAAACGTTGCATCGACACGAGTGGTATTACTAAAAGGGCATACGGGTAGCGCTGCAGCTGGGCGAGTTATTGAAGCCTTTGGGCACTTTTTGGTTGGTGGTAATTTTGCTATCGGTATCGTCGTATTTATCATTCTAGTTATCATTAACTTTATGGTCATCACCAAGGGGGCAGGTAGAATAGCTGAAGTTGGTGCACGCTTTGCTTTAGATGGTATGCCAGGTAAACAAATGGCTATTGATGCCGATCTTAACGCTGGCTTAATAGGAGAAGACGAGGCCAAAGCACGCCGAGCTGAAGTAAGTCAAGAGGCAGATTTTTATGGCTCAATGGATGGTGCCAGTAAATTTGTCCGTGGCGATGCTATCGCTGGGTTATTGATAATGGCAATTACCATTATTGGAGGGTTACTCGTTGGAGTTATCCAACATGATATGACACTATCTGATGCGAGTAAAACCTATGTATTACTCACTATTGGTGATGGGTTAGTTGCGCAAATTCCTTCATTAATCATTTCAACAGCAGCTGGTGTAATTGTTACGCGTGTATCATCACAAGACAATATCAGCGAACAAATGCTCAGCCAGCTATTTAACAATCCACAAGTATTAATTTTAACCGCGGTTGTCATTGGTTTACTTGGGCTAATTCCTGGTATGCCCAATTTAGTATTTTTACTCTTTACCGCTATTTTATCATCACTTTCTTGGTGGCTAACTAAACAGAGAAAAACACAACAAACAACGCAACCCAAACAAGTTAATGCACAAGCAACTACACCAACCAATATCGAAGCGACGTGGTCAGATGTTAATATTGAAGATATATTAGCAATGGAAGTAGGATATGGGCTTATCCCTATGGTAGATCAAACCCAAAACGGTGAATTGCTCAGTCGGATCCGCAGTTTACGCAAAAAATTTGCGCAAACACTGGGATTTTTACCGCCCCAAGTTCATATAAGAGACAATCTTTCATTAGCACCTTATCAATATAAGATATTTATCAAAGGTGGCGAAATCGGCAAAGGTGAAATTGTTAATAATAAATGGTTAGCTATTAATCCGGGTAATGTCACCGAAACTATCGAAGGTATTCCAACAACTGAACCCGCCTTTGGATTACCTGCAATATGGATTGATGAAAGCAATAAGGAAAATGCACAAATATTAGGTTACACTGTTGTGGATACAAGTACCATGATTGCCACTCATTTTAATCATTTATTACAACAATTTGCCAGCGATCTATTAGGGCGCTTAGAAACCCAAGAGTTGCTCGAAAGAATCAAACAAGATATTCCAAAACTAGTGGAAGATTTTATCCCTGGGGTTATTACACTAACCACTTTTCATAAAATATTACAAAACTTGATCGCCGAAAAAGTATCAATTCGTGACATGCGTACCATTATTGAAACAATCTGTGAACATGCGCCTACCCAAAATGATGCTTATCAATTACTTAGTATGGTCAGAATGGCTTTAGGCAGAGTTATCACCCAACAATGGTTTCCAGGTTCAGATCCAATCAGTGTAATAGGATTAAATATCAATTTAGAACGCTTATTATTACAAGCTCTACAAAATACAAGCAATTTTGAGCCAGGACTAGCTGAGCATATCATAGAGCAAGTTAAGCAAGCCATTAATCAACAAGAAGCAATCGGTGCTCCACCAGTATTATTAGTGAACCATACACTAAGACCGATGTTATCACAATTTTTACGTCAGAATTTTCCTCAATTAGCCGTATTGTCAAATTTAGAAATCGCCGATAATCGAGAGATAAAAATGAGTACACAAATTGGCGCAGAATAGTTACTTGATGATACTAATAATAAAGTGTTTCAGTTAATAAAAACTAGAAACACTTTTTTCTAAACTGCCTATGCGGCAGTAAACTTATATTATCAAGCAAGGTTAACCCCCACTCTTTTCTAAACTGCCTATGCGGCAGTAAACTTTCACTCTTAACTTCTTCGGCTTTTTCAATTTCTAAACTGCCTATGCGGCAGTAAACTCAAATCATTACAGATTTTTTTATGAGTTGTATTTCTAAACTGCCTATGCGGCAGTAAACTATAAACCACATCCAGATATGTTACTTGTTGATTTCTAAACTGCCTATGCGGCAGTAAACATTCTGGAGATAATTGGACTGAAATTTACAGTTTTCTAAACTGCCTATGCGGCAGTAAACCAAGTCTGGGAACACAATTCGAATTCTACAAATTTCTAAACTGCCTATGCGGCAGTAAACTTAGTCGGCGGTAGAATAGAAAATACAATCGTTTTCTAAACTGCCTATGCGGCAGTAAACGTACCGGTAACATTTATTTGATTGAGAATAACTTTCTAAACTGCCTATGCGGCAGTAAACCCACTTGTTATCATTCACTTCAGAAGTTGTTATTTCTAAACTGCCTATGCGGCAGTAAACAGATAAATATCATGATAGTAGAGGTCGAGAATTTTCTAAACTGCCTATGCGGCAGTAAACTTAAACCTTGCACAAAGTATTGTATCGGCAATTTTCTAAACTGCCTATGCGGCAGTAAACTTGGGCAGTTGAAAGTAATAAACAATACCATTTTTCTAAACTGCCTATGCGGCAGTAAACCTATATCGAAGAACAAGCAGCTGCCAGGCCGTTTTCTAAACTGCCTATGCGGCAGTAAACTAGAGTTTTTTTGCAAAATTGCCTTATTGTAAAAGAGCTTTCGATATTTTCCCCTATTTTTACCCTTTTTTTGAGCTCATATTAATATCAATAATAATCAATTAGTTAAAATTATCCTCAAAAAAAGGGTTGCCAATTTAAAAATCGGGAACGGTAGCTGTTTGGCTTAACCCATAGCTATTAAATGTACCTGATACAGGCTTTAAGCATTTTTCTTGTTTTAACCACAAAATAAACTTTTGCCCTGTACTTTTACTGGCAAGGTGAATATGAGGATATTGCAAATTAACGCTTCCCCATTTTTCTATCATTTTTTGTTTAACCTCTGCCGACCATTTACCTTGTGCTGTTAATCGTTTTTCAGCACGCCTCAATGCGCTTTGCCCTTTTGGATGAATACGAATTAAACGTAAATAACCTTTTATCGTAACGGGAATAGCTTCAATAGACATCAGTAAAGCATAATCACTAATTGATGATTTTTGCTGTATATCTGCTTTAAGGTTTTGTAGCTCCTGCTCGGTACCAAATAGGCGAATTACTCCGCCTAATGTTCGGTGCACATTATAGCAAGGAAAGCTTATTGCAATATTTCCTTGATGATTGACCAAAATTTGGTGGAGAGACTGCATCACTTGATTCATCACATCCACCTCGGTGATTTCAATTTGCGAAATCGCTCGCAACTCTAAATAGTGTGAGTGCATATTATTTACTCCTTACCGCTGGCACCAAATACACCACCACGAATTAATACCGCAATCACATAATGTTGCTGCTCAAGCGTTGGTTTTTCACCCTTTAATACCCAATTATCAAACAAAGTATAAAAATCTAATTTCTGTTTTGGTTGACGGAAAGCATGCCCCATTGAAGTGACCGAGCCATACGGTTCTATTGCGATTGGGAATGGTGCATTATCGTCATACCAAGTATCGATAGTTCGAATGGCATTACTGACTTTTTGGGAATGCATAGCCGCTTGTTTGTTCTTCTCATACAATACTTTACTTTTAGTTTTGCCAGTATCTAGAATTAATTCTTGTGACGGGTAAACTTCTTGCCCTAAGCCCATTTTTAGTTTAGCTTCAACATTAAAAATCACAAATTCTTTACCTAATAAGCCTGCTTCAATCAGCACTGCGAGATCATTTACTGCTTTATCATCATAATCAAATGAGTTCAGTTGATATTGCTTAACATCACTCACTTCGACGATTGTTTTTTCACCCTTACTACCTTTATTATCTTTATCAACTTTACGAGTAATTGACAGGCTAATTTGCTCCGCTGCCATACGGTTGCGCCATAACCAACGACCATTTAAGATATTAATGGCATAACGCTTAGCCAACGCAGTCAACCCTTGTGTTTGGATATAGTCTTGGGTTGTTTTTTCTAACGCTTCTTGATATTCAATTTCATTACATACCGACGGTTTACCTAAAAAAGGTAACACTTTACAGCTCCATTTAATCACTAAAGTCTCTTTATCGGCATCTAATGCTGCAACATCAACTGTCTGTAAATTTGGTTTTTGTATTTCAGCATCTAATTTGGTTGGATCGTTGGCTACTGCATTTTTAAGGCGATTTGAAATAGTGCCTCGCACTGATTTTTCAGTGACCACAACAGGGGATAATTTATTGCTATCTTTAGGATCCTGCTGTGCAAAAATGGCATCTGAAATATCAAAACTACGTTCAAAAGCAAGTACGCTGGCGGTGGTAATTTTATCTTTACTCATAATGTATTCCTTATTCTATAATTTTCTAAATTTACTTAATTGGTTTCTTGATTAATAATATAAATTTCTGCATCATTAGATTGCAATTCACTACATTGATAACGCCAAAAAGCCTGTGATAAATTCTTTTGCAAACGCAAAGGAAAGACCCATTTACCCAGCCCATATATACACTCCACAAATTGCGTGGCATGTTCATTACTGCGTGCATGTTCAACCTTACCTGCGGCAAACAGCGGCGAAATTGCTTGATAGCCCAAATGTAAAGGAACAAGCCAACCACGATCTTGCTTAACCGACGTGGTTTGCCAATGCCCATCTTCTTGCGGATTATGGTGTAGCATTGCCGTTTCAATTAATGCATCCAGTGCGGTAGCATTAGGATCTTGTTGCTGTAATTCAGCAGTAATATCTTGTAAATCTTGTGGTGCTTCAACTAAAACAAATGCCGGTAATAATAAATTAGCTAAATCAATATCTGGTTCATCAGAAGAAATTAATTTGACATCGCCAATAAATACCACATGACCACCCGCTATACGTTGTTGGTAAAGCTTCTGTTCCATTTGTTGGATAAATGCTTGTTTTTGCTCGACGTCATATAATGTCTCCGGATCTTCAATTTTTACCTCGACAAGTAATGAAACATCTAAATGAGCGCGCCCTTCTTCAATAATGGAACGAGTACTGCCATTTTTAGAGAGTGGATTGCGCGTTAATCGAAACGTATAATCCGCATAGTTGCTTGGTCGATAAACTTGTACATCACATTCATGACATGCAATTAACACACCATCTAAGTAAATGGGATTTTCTGATTCAATTTTTCGACTTAAAGCATGAATCGCCCCTAAAAATCCTGAAATAGCAGGGAATCCATAGGTTAATGGGCTAGAGATTGCATTAGCATTATGAATTTGGACATGATCAAAGAATAAATAATAAGTTAATGATGCCATTAAAATATCCCCTCTCTTTTGCGTTGGCTCGCTTTTACTGCCGCATTAAATTCACTTCGCCATTCACTATATTCAACATCATCAAATTGTTTTTCAATATTTTTGAATTTATTTTTTAAAATCGTTTGAATCCAAGAGGCAAATTGTTTTTCTAGCTCTTGTTGCCAATCACCTTGTTCGTATCTTAGTTTAAAATCTGTTTCACCATCCAATAGTGCTCGTTTTGGATCAAGCCAAAGTTGTTGCGAAAATTTAAGCGAAGATTCCCGACTCCAACCGGCATCTTTGGTTTTTTGGATATGTGCCGCAAACTTAAGAACTAATGTTAAAATGATAAAAAATGCCTCTTTTCTCTTATTTCTTACTAAGAAATTATTTTTTTTGTCTTGAACTGTCTCAAATAATAATTTAAAACCATATCGGCAATAATATTGAAGAGCTTGATCAAAAATAGTTTCCTTAAAGTTTGAAATTGAAGGAAAAGCAGTTTTAGCCAATTTTGGCGGCATTGAGGGTAATAAAAAGTTGCGCCCGCCCTGATTACTAGTTAACTGGCTTACGCCTTGAGGGTTACTTCCTCCCAATTTAACAACGGCTAAATCATGAAAAGAAAAATAAGGCTGATGTACAACATCCTTTTTCTTACGCAATTCTCGTGCATATTTATTTTCTTCTGAAAATCGTGATTGTACTTTTTGATAAACCAAATGACACAATGAGCTCGGATGCAAAGGAATTAATAATCGATAATTATTTTCTTGATCAGATAAATAAGTCTCTTCACTATTCGTCCAATATAATTGCTTATTCAATTCCGAGGTTTTAGGTTTGCTAAAATCATTAAAGATTGCTTTTTTAAAATTAGCTAAATAAAGCGATGCTTTTTGTCGATCATCTGAAAGAGCGGGTAAAATAGCTGGATGCTCATCTACTATCAATTGTAAAAATGTTATATCATCTTTAATAGATTGATTTAATAAAGAAAAAATATCAAGAGCAGCCGCATTCCCTGAGCAATCTATCGGAATAATTGTAGGTGTTGCTGAAGAAATATATTGCTGTCCTGTTGGTTGAGATCGTGTTGAATGATTAATATTATCACCCAAGCTAGAAGAATGAATTCCTTTTGATATAAAATGACATAAAGAAATCCAAAATATTCTCCTTGTTGCTGCATCTTCCATCCACGTTTCAAAATCAAATCGCTTGGCTAACTCATCTAATTTTTGCTGAGCTTCATTAACTGCAACTAAATCACCCGCCTCTTTTGCTTTTTCTAGCTTAGCAGTTTCACTTTTATAATTACTATTATTGGCAAGCCGTTGTTGTAGAAAGTCTAAAATTACCTTTCTTATATCTTGCCAAGAAATATTGTTCATTGACCCTCCTTATATTTTTTCGAAATTAAAAAGGCTTATATCATTAAATATAAGCCTTTAATTTAATGCTATGCTGCTTTAAATTTTAAGTATAAATTCAATATATTTAAAGCATTACTGTTATACACCCATTCTTTATTGGAATTAAGATATCTATAATTATCTTGTTCAAGCTTTAATTTCTTAATCAAATATTTAATTTCTTTAATTGTCGAAATATTTAGAATTTTCATTAGATCTCGAATTGAATAATATTTAGACTGCACTGATAAAACAATCAATTCATCATTAGCAGCGGGTGAATCAATAACAAATTTTTGTACTTGATTTAGTAATTCTTTATCAAAAGAAATTTGACGAGGTATAACAAAATATTTATTATTAGACATAGTATTTCTCCTTCATTTATGCCTAGGTTGAAATATGCTCTTATCAAATGACGTAAACATCGGATAAGAGCTTCTTAATATTTGTGAGTAAATCACGAAACAAATATATACGAAAGAAGCAAATAGATCAATAATAAATTAAAAATAAAATTTAATGGGAATGTTATTTTAATAAATTAAGCGTTATTGACAAATAAAAACCGCCTATGCGGCGGTGGAACTATTAAATTAAAACAAAAATTTAATGTTTCTAAACTGCTTACACAGCAGTGCCATCAAGTATAAAAGAATTACCTCGCTTTTACTAGCAACCATTATTCACCTGCTGATATTTTCTCAAAAAAGTTTCAGGTAACTATGTGTTTCAGTATAAAACAATATTCTTTTATCCTTTCTTTTTATAAAAACCAAAATAAGGATGAAAATGCCAATTGCTATTCCGATATAAGCTGACACTACAAAACTCATTGGCTAATCGGTATAAGTTTTTATTGGGGAAATGTTCCGCTATTTTTGTTATGGCTTGTTCTACACTATTTTCTAACCATGGTTTCACTTGCGGATTTTCAAATAACCAGTGTTTGTATTTGATTTGGTTATTTTGAGTACTTGGGCAGCGCTCATCTGGTGTTTGCCATGCGATATCTGCATAGCTAAATTGATAATCGCCATCATCATTAAGTTGGCAGATATATTCATCTTGTGTCTTATTATTCCCTCTAAATGGTGAAATTGCCTGTAAATGCACACAATGGTGATGTGCTAAGTCTGGTTGCCAATAGCTGGTAACATAATTACTTTTACGGGCATGAATCGCAAAGAGATTTGCCATGACCTTATGTTCTAATTCGGCGAGCGTTAGCCCATCTTCAGGGCAAGACTTAATACGAGGAACCGCATCTATATTCACTAACTGATGAGCAGGAATGAGTTCATTTGTTTTATGGGTTTTCAGCAAGAATAATGACTCTTCTTCAAATCCAGGCTTAGTAAAACAGGCCTTATCCGTACGATAATTAGCTTTAATTGCCGTTAAATTCGATCCTAATATCGCCACATTGGCTTTTTGTGCCATTTTTTGTGGTCGGTGACGCCATACTCGCCCCACTAGCTGGATAATAGAGCGCATGGATGATGGTTCAACAATTGCCCAATCATAATCGTGATCGCGTCCGACTTCGGTCACTGGCGTACCGATAACAATAAAAATATGGTTTTGTTTATCGCTATCTTTGATGGCATCGATAATTTCAGGCTGATGAAATAATGCCTGTTCATCACTACGATTTAAAATTCTATCAAGTTTTTCTTCTAACTGGCTACGCAATAACAGCAGTTGCCGAGCATGATAAACCACGATATGAAAAGCAGTATCAGTAGGTAACTTGGTTTGGGCATAAATTTGTTCTGTAAGTGAAATAACATCTTCGGTATGGGCAAAACGCATTAAACCAATGCTTACCTTTTTTTGTGATTCTTTATCTATTTGATGATGATCTTGGTGGAATTGATAAGCTTGTGCTAATAGTTGCTCAGCAAGTACACTATAATTGAGTTTTTGTTGGTTCTCGGTTTGCTTTTCTTGGTAGTTTAATAGATCTAAGATATGTCCTTGGCGACGGATTGCACTTTGTGCTAATTGATGAATGCGCATTGCTACAAATTGTTGATGGTGATCGCTAAACGTTTTAGTATCAGCAATTGGTGATATCGACTGTTCATATTCATCAAACCAACCACATACAATGGCATTATTGGCATATTGGTTATTTTGATTCCAAATTTTTCGCCCTGCTTGGTAAGCATCAAATAATCCGGCAATTAAATCTGGTGTTAAGGTTGCTGATGAGAGTAGCACTTTGCTACCAAATAACCCAGCTAAATGCACCAAGCGAGCCAGTGCAGGTAAGTCATGTTGATCAAAATCATCCGGCTCATCTAAAATCAAATCTGAGGTTAACAATCTTAACGTGGGTGCAATATATTTACCACCACGCCCACATTCACTCGCTTGAATAATATGGTCAATAGTGCATGTCACAATGGGCGCATAAAGTAATTGCCGTGCTTTACTGTCTTCGATAATCGTCCCTAACTCACAATCCGCAATACCACTTTCTGCTACATCAATATATTCATCAAGTAACGATTCGATAGATTCACTACCTTGGTTTTCTGATTTTTTTTGAGAATCGTTTTGTTGAATTTCTTCATTACTCAGTTCAAACAAGGTTTTTGTGGCACGCCCACCCACTAAAATCGCCAGATGCTCATCACTTAAGTGTAATCTTTCTCTTAATGCTTTACCTGTTTGTAACGTTAAAACACGTAATCCCAATGCAATGGTAAAACGCACGCCCCGTTTAGGGTTAGAAAGTGCATACATAATCCGCCCATTGGCTAAGGTTTTACCGCAGCCAGTCGATGCCATATTCACGCCAAAAAAGCCGCATTCATCAGATAGTTGTTGATAACTTTTGGCTAAATCAAACGCGTGATTTTGCCATTGGAATCGTTTTATAGTTGTTCGTTTGGTGAAAGGTTTATGTTGATTGATGGCAGGTAATTCTGTGATTATTTTAGGTAATAAACGAGTAAAGCGAGCCGCTAAATTAGCGACCCCAATTAAATGATCATCTAAACACTGTTTAGGCTTTTTTTGGTAATTTGTGTTAGCAATCAGTATTGTTTCATTTTCTTTTGCCTCTTCACATGCTAAAGACAAGCTTGAGTAGTTATGATCAGCCACCATTAAACTTAAACGCGAAATATGCAATACAAACGGGTCAATAGTAGATAAGTGCATTAAAGGAATATGGTTTAGGGCTTTGGTTGCATAACGGCTTAATTTTTTAAGCCAAGGTTGGCTTAAGGTGATATCACTTTTTAGTTGCCAAAAATCGTTGGGGGATGAGTGTTGGCTATAGCTGTTTTTAACCCATTTATCAACAGCTGTTAGTATTCTATAGAAAGTTGTTGTTTTTAAACCTGAAAGATATAATTCTTGCTTTTGCTTCTTTCCTTTATCGCCATCTAATGAGACCGATAAAAACGGCATTCGATGATGCGACACAATGAGCCACGCGATCCACTGTGCCAATAAAGGCAATTGGGTAAGATCATTTTTTTCGACTTGGGTGAGCTGTTTGTACCAATGAGGATGCTGTTGTCGATATTCAGTAAAATTTGCTAATCGATTAAATAAGGCTTCGTTGGTGGGGCAGTCTTGAATCATTAATAAAAATAATTGCAACGAAATCCATTCATGTCGATAAGGATCAGCAGCCACAGCTGTTTCTGCTCGTAATTTAGATTGAAAACCAATCGTTGCTTTACCTAAATCATGAAGTAATGCTGCTATGGTTGTGATTAATTGAATAGTGGTTGCATATTGCCAACAATTTTCGCTGTCACTGCGTAAAATATTACGCCACGTACGGTTGGTTGGGACGCGCCCTTCTTGATTAAATTGACTGCGATCACCCACAATCCACAAAAGATCAGTTAAATTTTTACCATGTGTCCAATAGCAGGCAACCGCGGTATTTTTTCGTGCGGTTTTGCGTAACAATTTATAGAGTGTTTGTAGACCAGCTTCGGTCATTGGGCTTTGCCATGTGCGTTCTCCACAACGTTCAGCAAACTGATCGATAATCCGCCGTGTTTCAGTTAAGGCGTTCTTTTTGCATTGGCTAACAAGTAAAATATTCATATTTGATCGGCTATCTGTTTTAAGGTATCAATAATTTTATCAAGTGCTTCTAATTGGGCAAATTGCGCAATGCACGCCATACGAAATTCTTTTTCACTATCCCCTTGTTTAGCTGATAAAAAGGCTTGGGGTAATACAATGCCATCTTTGATAATATCGGCCGCATCAAAAACTAAACCACCGCGCCGAGTTTTTCCGTGTAAAATAGCCAGCCCATGAGGGAGACCTAACACCCAACAAGCCGTTGCACCAAGACCATAGGCTAAGTAGTTACCATGATCTAAAAATTGATTAGCCGGGTCATGACTTTTACCATGCGTACCATGCTCACGCTTAAATTTATCATCTTGTAGTGTTAATTGATTTGCTATGCCATAAAGGCGTTTGCTAATTCGCCCTTCAGCAGCTAAAAGTGCTTGACTATTATCCACATCAGTAAATTGTTGTGTTGCATCCACAAGGATTTGCTCTAATTTCATTTTATCGATATCCCAATCAAATTTGGGCCAACATTCGCTAATAATCTTAAGCCGGGTTTGTTGCAATAACTTAGCTGCTTGTAACCGACGCTTGTCATCAAACCAAAATTGACACCAGCTTTGTAGGTATTCTGTAGGACGATATTCACTTTGTGGCGAAAAAAATTGACAGGCAAACTCAGATTCAGTTGATGAAAAAAGTGGGGTTCCGCCTCCTCCACAAAAACCAATCATGACGCCTGCACGTGAAAGCTCTCGCACGGCTGCTTGCGTTAATGACGTTCCGGTGCCTAATAAAATACAGGTAGTATTAGCTATTGGGATATTCCAATATAAAGACTGTTGCCCTTGCTCCGTCACATACTCAACACGCCCACCATTAACCAAAACACGGCAATGTTCTAAATAATAAATATTGGCACGCTTGGAATGCATGATCGTTTTTAGATCAGAGGAATGAATCATATCCATATATGATAACTTGTTAAATTAATTAAAATATAATAAATAAATTAACACGATATTGCAGAAAAAACGAGCTTTTTCTTGTGGTTACAAGCAGTAAGTTCATTCTTTTTATTCTAGCAAAGCAATCTTGTATAAAAGCAATTTTGATAATAAGATTTTTCAACGTTGTTATAATTTTGCAAATCATATTCATGATTTAGCTGAGGCAGATATTTGGGCGATGTCAGCAGAGCCTTCACCAGCAAGCTAATTTAAGTTAATCGATTATATCAGTTAATAGATTATAAAAGACGAGCATTGCTCGTCTTTTAGGCTATGGATAAAGCGCCTGTAGTGGTGTTACGTTATGCGTAGGATCGTAATCTAACGCTGCTGTTGTGGCATAAGCTGCATTCATTGTCGTATCGTAATGCACCTTATATTGAATGGCACTTCGGCGCAATATTTTGGATGCCTCAATAGCTGCTCGTCCTGATGTGGTGTTAAGGATATAACTATATTCCCCATTTTTTATATGATCGTGGATATTTGGACGCCCTTCGTTTTCTTTTTTAACAATTTGGCATGGTATATCAGCTTGTTGTAGCACTTTTGCCGTCCCGATGGTGGCGTCAATAGTAAATCCATGAGCAATTAATCGTTTAGCAACGCCTAACAGCCTTGTTTTATCTTGGTCACGCACAGATAGTAGCACTTTCCCTGATTTTTTCATATTTGATAAACTACCAAGTTGTGCTTTAGCAAAGGCTTCAGCAAAGGTTTTACCGATGCCCATAACTTCACCCGTTGAGCGCATTTCAGGTCCTAAGATAGGATCAACGCCACTAAATTTATTAAACGGTAAGACCACTTCTTTTACTGAGTAATAAGAAGGAATGACTTCTTTAGTTACATTTTGTTGTGCCAAGGTTGTTCCTACCATCACTCGTGCGGCGATTTTAGCGAGAGGTAAGCCAGTTGCTTTTGAGACAAAAGGGACAGTGCGAGCTGCTCGCGGGTTGATTTCGATTAAATAAATCTGGTTATCTTTAACAGCAAACTGTCCATTCATTAAGCCTTTCACATCAAGCTCAAGTGCTAACTGTTTAGCCTGTTGCCTGAGTTGGTCTAAAATCTCTGGGGTTAGTGTGTGTGTAGGTAATGAACAAGCTGAATCGCCAGAGTGGATCCCTGCTTGTTCAATATGTTCCATAATACCACCAATGACAATTTGTTCACCATCAGCAATCACATCAATATCTACTTCAATGGCATCATCTAAAAAGTGATCAAGTAAGACAGGGGCATTATTCGATTCGCTTACCGCTGTTTTAAAATAACGCCGTAAATCTTGCTCATTATAGACAATTTCCATTGCCCGACCACCTAATACATAAGATGGCCTAACCACTAATGGGTAACCGACTTTTTCCGCTTTGGTGATAGCTTCATCAATATCGGTCACCGTTGCATTGGCTGGTTGTTTTAATTTCAATTTATCGACGACTTCTTGAAAACGCTGGCGATCTTCGGCTTTATCTATAGCATCGGGTGAAGTACCAATAATAGCTAGACCTGCCGCTTCAAGTGCACGGGCGAGTTTTAGTGGTGTTTGCCCACCATATTGCACGATAACACCATTTGGCTTTTCAACATGCGCAATCTCAAGCACATCTTCAAGCGTAACTGGCTCAAAATAGAGGCGATCAGAAGTATCATAATCGGTTGACACGGTTTCTGGGTTACAGTTAACCATAATGGTTTCATAACCATCCTCACGCAGAGCTAATGCTGCATGCACACAGCAATAATCGAACTCGATACCTTGACCAATTCGATTAGGACCACCACCTAGGATCATAATTTTTTTACGGCGAAATTGAGGATTGGCTTCACACTCTTGCTCATAGGTTGAATAAAGGTAAGCGGTATCGGTTGCAAATTCAGCCGCACAGGTATCAACACGTTTATAAACAGGGTGAATTTGATATTGATGACGTAAATCGCGAACCGATTGCTCGGTGGTATTAAGTAGTTTAGCAATGCGTAAATCTGAAAAACCTTTACGTTTTAATTGCCATAATGTTTCTAAATCGAGCTGTGCAAGTGACTGCTTCTTTAGCTTGTTTTCAAGGTTAACCAACTCTTCAATTTGTATTAAAAACCAACGATCAATATTGGTAAGTAAAAAGATATCTTCTAAGCTGAATCCTGCCCTAAAAGCATCAGCAATATACCAAATCCGATCAGCACCCGCTTCTTGGAGCTCATAACGAATTTTGGTGATATTTTTTTCATCAGTATAATTATCAATTTTAGGATCAAATCCTGAAGCACCAACTTCAAGCCCTCGCAACGCTTTTTGTATTGATTCTTGGAAGGTACGCCCAATGGCCATCACTTCACCAACTGATTTCATTTGTGTGGTTAAACGATCGTTACAACCAGCAAACTTTTCAAAATTAAAGCGTGGAATTTTGGTAACAACATAATCAATTGACGGTTCAAATGAGGCGGGTGTTTTACCCCCTGTAATATCATTCGATAATTCATCGAGTGTATAACCAACTGCCAATTTAGCAGCGATTTTAGCAATTGGAAAACCGGTAGCTTTAGAAGCTAACGCTGATGAACGTGATACTCTCGGATTCATCTCAATGACAATTAATCGCCCAGTGTTTGGATCAACGGAAAATTGTACATTGGAGCCACCGGTTTCAACGCCAATTTCACGCAGTACCGCGATCGAAGCGTTACGCATGATTTGGTATTCTTTATCCGTCAAGGTTTGTGCCGGCGCAACAGTAATTGAATCACCGGTGTGAATACCCATTGGATCGAAGTTTTCAATTGAACAAACAATAATGCAGTTATCATTTTTGTCTCGCACCACTTCCATTTCGTACTCTTTCCAACCTATCAATGATTCATCGATGAGCAGTTCATTGGTTGGTGAAAGATCAAGTCCTCTGGTACAAATTTCATCAAATTCTTCTGTGTTATATGCAATTCCGCCCCCCGTTCCCCCCATGGTAAAGGACGGGCGAATAATGCAAGGAAAACCAACTTGCTCAAGAACGGCATAAGCTTCTTTAAGCGAATGCACAATGCCTGAACGAGCGGTATCAAGGCCGATTTTTTTCATCGCCTCATCAAACCGTTTACGATCTTCGGCTTTATCAATAGCATCTGCTGTTGCACCTATCATTTCAACATTAAATTCTTTCAATACACCTTGTTTTTCAAGCTCTAATGCACAGTTTAACGCTGTTTGACCGCCCATGGTTGGTAAAATGGCGTCTGGCCTTTCTTGTTCAATAATCTTGCGAACGCATGTCCAATGAATTGGCTCGATATAAGTGGCATCGGCCATTTCAGGATCCGTCATGATAGTGGCTGGGTTGGAATTAACTAAAATAACGCGATAGCCTTCTTCACGTAGCGCCTTACAGGCTTGTGCTCCCGAATAATCAAATTCACATGCTTGACCAATAACAATTGGACCTGCGCCAATAATTAATATACTGTTGATATCTGTTCGCTTCGCCATAATTATTGCTCCTGCTTATAAATTTTAATTAACTCAATAAAATGATCAAAAAGAGGTGCGGCATCATGTGGTCCGGGACTGGCTTCTGGGTGACCTTGAAAACTAAAAGCTGGTTTGTAATTGTGATGAATACCTTGCAGTGAACCATCAAATAGTGATTTATGAGTGGCTCTTAAATGAGCAGGCAAACTTGCTTCATCTACTGCAAAACCATGATTTTGAGCGGTGATCATAACCTGATTATTTTCAAGATTTTTAACGGGGTGATTTCCGCCATGGTGACCAAACTTCATTTTAATCGTTTTAGCGCCACATGCTAGTGCTAAAAGTTGATGACCTAAGCAGATACCAAAGATGGGAATGTCAGCATTTAAAAACTGCTTAATAGCCTCAATTGCATAACGGCAAGGGGCTGGATCACCTGGGCCATTAGATAAAAATATTCCATCTGGCTTTAATGCAAGGACTTGTTCTGCTGTCGTTTTGGCTGGTACGACTGTTAATTTACAACCACGCTCAACTAACATGCGCAAAATATTGCGTTTTACGCCAAAGTCATAAGCAACAACATGGTATGGTAATTGTTTTTCTGGTATTGGATTAGGCTGTTGTTGTCTTGTCCATATGCCTTGAGTCCAAATATAACTTGTCAAACACGTCACTTCTTTAGCTAAATCAAGCCCACTTAATCCTTTAAAATTTATTGCCTGTTGTTTGGCTATTTCGGCTTTTTCAAGTAAGGTCTTTTTATCCGTTGCCGTTATAATAACACCATGCTGTGCTCCTTTTTCACGCAAAATACGCGTTAAGCGCCGTGTATCAATATCGGCGATGGCAATAACATTATGCTTTTTTAAATAGCTGGAAAGATCGAGTTCACTTCGGTAGTTGCTGGCTAATAATGGCAAATCACGAATAATCAATCCCTTTGCATAAATTTGGCTGGATTCAGCATCATTATCATTTGTTCCGACATTACCAATATGAGGATAGGTCAGTGTAACCAATTGTTCACAGTAAGAAGGATCGGTAAGGATTTCTTGGTAGCCGGTCATTGAGGTGTTAAATACTACTTCCCCAACAGAGTGCCCATCAGCACCAATTGATTTTCCGATAAATTGCGAACCATCTTGTAACATAAGGAGGGCATAAGTTTGCATGATAAAAAAGACCTTTTGAATAAATGATCGTTAATTTTGAATATAAATTCAAATTTACTTATCTATAAAGATATAATAATTGGTCATTTTATTACACTTTTTTGTACAAAAAAAGTAATATTATAAAAATTACTTTGATAATCATGTCTAATTTTTGAGACGTTCTCAACGTAAAAACAAAATATTGGGATGATTATTATGTTTAACTTGAATTTGCATAATTATTCAAATAGAATCTTTTGAATAATTACGGTTATTAGGAGCAATATCATGCACGGTTTTTATCAGCGCCATTTTTTACGATTACTCGACTTTACCCCTACCGAAATCAATCAACTAATTAATCTTGCCATAGAATTAAAACAAGCCAAACAACAAGGGCGAGAACAACAACATTTGATTGGTAAAAATATCGCGTTAATTTTTGAGAAAGACTCCACCCGTACACGCTGTGCTTTTGAGGTTGGTGCATTTGATCAAGGTGCGAATGTCACTTATTTAGGCCCCAGTGGTAGCCAAATTGGGCATAAAGAATCGATTGCAGATACCGCGCGCGTGCTAGGTCGAATGTATGATGGAATTGAATATCGTGGTTATGGTCAAGAAATTGTTGAAACCTTAGCAAAATATGCAGGTGTGCCAGTCTGGAATGGTTTAACGACCGAAGCACATCCAACCCAAATATTAGCCGATTTTATGACAATGCAAGAGCATATAGGAGATCGACCATTAAGCAGTATTAAATTTGCCTATTTAGGTGATGCTCGGAATAATATGGGAAATTCATTAATGGAAGGTGCAGCGTTAATGGGGATGGAGATTCGATTAGTTGCACCAAAGGCTTGTCAGCCGGAAGCCGAACTTGTGCAAAAGTGCCAAGATATTGCCAAAATGACAAGAGCAAAAATTATCTTAACTGAAGATGTGACTTTAGGCGTTAAAGACGTCGACTTTTTATACACGGACGTATGGGTGTCAATGGGCGAACCTAAAAATGTTTGGGATGAGCGAGTTAAGCTATTAACACCATATCAAGTAAATCAAAACGTGATTAAACTCACTGGTAACCCAAATGTCAAATTTATGCACTGCCTGCCTGCTTTTCATGATATAAATACGACAGTGGGTAAACAAATGGCAGCACAATATGGCTTAACCAATGGGCTTGAAGTAACTCATGATGTATTTGAATCTGAGCATAGTATTGTATTTGACGAGGCCGAAAACAGGCTACATACCATTAAAGCGGTAATGGTTGCAACATTAACCAAAGACGAATAATATTGTCACAATTAATACAAAGGTGTTTTGTTAACATAAGCGCCTTTCTTTTTGCCGACTTAATGTCGGCATAATTTTATCTAAAAGAATATTGAATCATGACCAAACAAGAGCGAAACAAAAATTTTAAAAAATACCTAAAACTGACCAATCCCATTCATTTTTTAGCAGTAGGATTGGGTAGCGGCATGTCACCGATTATGCCGGGAACTATGGGTTCATTAATGGCTATCCCGTTATGGCTTTTGTTTTATGGTTTACAGCCAGCTTTATACTGGATATTTATTTTAGTGACTTTTATTTTTGGTTGTTTTATTTGCCAAAAAACATCGGATGATACCCATACGCACGATTCAGGGCATATCGTTTGGGATGAATTTGTCGGCATGTGGATCACCCTATTTTTTATTCCGCAACTTTCAGTTATGTGGATTGCCATAGCTTTCGTGGCATTTAGAGTGTTTGACATGGCAAAACCTTGGCCAATTCGCTGGTTTGATAAACGTATCCCCGGTGGATTTGGCATTATGGTAGATGATGTGATTGCAGCTATCTTTTCATCATTCACAGTTTATGTCATGACATTAATTATTTAAGAGATGAAGCGTGATCCTCGCCAAAATATAAGACAATACTCGCCACTATCAATACACTAAATTGACGACGAAATAAGGTATGTTTGCGCATGCTACAAACTCAATACCTATCAATATATGAGCTTATTTGCTGGCAGATCACTTTTCGACCGAATAAATCATTACACCGAAGTATAATCCACCTTCAAGAGGGGGGATATCAGTGATGTCGGTCATCCAAACTAGGTTGAGTTTAACCGGATTAAACGGTCTATTTAATGTATTGGGTCGTACTTCATGCGATAGACTTGTGGTAAAAAGATGAATATTATTGTTTATAATCGCTTAAATAAAAAACCAAAATAAAATCAATAGCTTTTCTGAATGGTTTTTATCGTGCTTAATTTATATTCTTTCTGATACATCATAGCCCTAGTTTCTAATATCGTATACTAAGCTTGGGGCAATTAGATGGGTTTTATGTCGCCAATAAGGTAAGGCTCAATGATCTGATATTCACATGCATATTTCTCTGAAATTTTTTAATAACACTAGCTAAAACATCTTTTGTGACCATCCTAATTTGCTTGAAAGATTATTAAAATAATCATAATCCTTAGAGTGAATTAAATTAAACTCATACGAAGAACGGCGAATAATCACATCTTGTGTGGGTTTGACAGGCAAAATAATTTGGCTATCACAAGCAATATTAAGATCCAGTGCTGTCGTTGGGAATTTTAAGCGGATAGCATTATCACTTTTGATCACTAATGGTCTGACCGCTAATGAATGTGGAAACATTGGTGTAATAATTAATGCATCTAAATGAGGAGCTAAAATAGGACCTCCCGCCGATAGTGAATAAGCGGTAGAGCCTGTCGGTGTGGCAATAATTAACCCATCTGCTCGCTGTGAAAAGGCATTGCGTTCATTAATGTAGACATCATAGTCAATCATATGTGCAACGGTATTAGGAGTAACAACAATTTCGTTGACGGCAAAACTTGAGTTAATCAAGTTACCATTATCATAAATAGACACTTCTAACAAAAAGCGGGGATCATCCTCATATTTACCAGCAATAACAGGACTTAATTGTTCAATCACTTGTTCATGAGAAATATCAGTTAAAAAACCGAGGTTACCGCGATTGACACCAATAACTTTGATTTTATAGTGCGATAGTCGCCTAGCTGAATGCAACATATTTCCATCTCCCCCTACAACAATAGCGAGATCGGCTTGCTCACCAATTGTTTCCAACGAGGCGTAGTGGCTAACAGAAAATTGAATGTGATCCGCTAAGCGCTCTTCAACCAGCACGCGAATACCAAGTTTAACAAGCCAATCATAAAGCACTTGATGAGTTTCTATTGCTTCTAATTTACGCGGAAGCCCAATTAAGCCAATACATTTAAATGGTGTATCCATAAAATATCCTTGTTATTTTTTACACAACCATCTGTATTTTTTGATAATAATTCAAAAAATCACATATCAATATGATGATAGGCTTGTAATCATAAAAATTGCCCCCATAATAACCGTTATTCACTAAGTTTTCGACTACATTATTTGGAGTACCCTATGACAGAGCAAGATAAAAATATGTCAGAAAATGAAACTAACATTGACACACCAGTAGAAGCAACAGCCGAGCAAGAAGTAACTGCGCAACCAAATCTTGAAGAACAATTAAGTGCAAAAGATGCTCGTATTGCAGAGCTTGAACAAGCATTGCAATTAGCGAAAAAAAATGAAAGTGAAGCCATGATTCGTGCGCGAGCTGAAATTGATAATGTTCGTAAACGAGTCGAGCAAGATGTTGATAAAGCGCGTAAGTTTGCACTCGAAAAATTTTCTAACGAATTATTACCCGTTATTGATAATTTAGAACGCGCTTTAGAATCGACAGACAAAGCGAATCCAGAACATAAAGCGACAGTTGAAGGATTAGAACTGACATTAAAATCATTCTTAGACACTGTCAAAAAATTTGGTATTGAAGTGATTAATACCGAAGATTCTCAATTAAATCCTGATGTACACCAAGCGATAAGTATGGTTGAATCACCTGAACATCAGTCAGGACAAATTGTTAATACCATTCAGAAAGGCTATACCTTAAATGGCCGTTTAATTCGCCCTGCCATGGTTATTGTCGCTAAATAGCTAAGCGTAATGAGTTTAACCGCCAAGTACTGGCGGTTAATTTTATTTACTGCGTTGCTCTTCTCGGGCAAGTTTTTTCATTTTTTGTTCGATTCGTTGGCGTTTTAATGGTGAAAGATAATCGACAAAAAGCTTACCTTTTAAGTGATCCATTTCGTGTTGAATACAAATAGCCAATAGATCATCAGCGTCAATTTCGTAAGGATTGCCATTACGATCAAGTGCTTTAATTTTAATCTTTTCAGCTCTTGGCACAAAACCACGGCAATCAGGTACCGATAGACAGCCTTCCTCAATACCTGTTTCACCGTCTTGGCTAATGACTTCTGGGTTGATAATCACATAAACGTGGCTTTTGTCTTCTGATACATCAATTACGATAATTTGTTCATGCACATCGACTTGGGTAGAAGCCAGACCAATACCATTTTCGGCGTACATGGTTTCAATCATGTTGTCAATAATGGTTTGTAACTCTGGTGTAAATTTGGTAACAGGCTTAGCAACTTTGCGAAGTCGCTCATCAGGAAAACGTAATACTGGTAAAATAGCCATAAATTATTCGATCTACTCCTCAAATTTCGGGTTTATTCCATCTATTATTCATTGTAAACATTTATCATACTGATGAATAGCCCTTGTTGGCTATTGATAAAATATATCTTATCAATTCAAGATATGACGCCTGTTTAAGCTGTATATAAAAAAGGGTTATGATGAGTAAATATGAATTTTTATTACGAATTTCAATGCTTAGATATGGAAAACGAGCCATTTTTGAAAAAATTATGCAACTTTTTGTTAACGGTTTACCTAGTAGCATAAAAGATGTCTCTCTTCTATTAAATAAACTAGGATTATCAGACATTCAATTAGCACTTTTTTATGAAACATCATACCTACATTTTGAGCCAATACTTGAATGGTTAGATTCACCTTTTCCACCAAAATATCTTATTGCCTATTGCGATAATGATTATCCTTTACTACTTAAGCAAATTGATTCTCCGCCTTTATTATTATTTGTTTTAGGTAATCGGCAGTTACTAGATTCTCCTCAATTGGCTATGGTGGGCAGTCGCGAATTTAGTGAATATGGAGCACAATGGGGACGATATTTTGCAAGCGAATTAGCTATTAATGGTTTAACCATAACCAGTGGTTTGGCGCTAGGGTTAGATGCAATTTGCCATCGTGGTGCGCTTGAAGTATCTGGCCCGACTATTGCAGTTCTAGGCAGTGGATTAGCCAAGATTGCCCCAAGATCAAATTTAAGCTTAGCCAATGATATTTTGTCACAAGGTGGCGCCATTGTTTCTGAATTTCTACCATTTGAAAAAGCCAGATCAGTCTATTTCCCTCGTCGAAACCGAATTATTAGCGGATTAAGTTTAGGTACTTTTGTGATTGAAGCATCAGAAAAAAGTGGTTCACTAATTACAGCACGCTATGCACTTGAACAAAATCGCGATGTCTTTGCTTTACCTGGCGATATTGATAATGAAAACTGTAGTGGAACTCATTATTTAATTAAACAAGGCGCTTATTTGGTTTCTAAGCCTGCTGATATTTTAGAGCATTATTATAACTATTTATCAGTAGTAAATAACTCGCTTAATTCAATTAAAGAAGCGCCAAGTCATTCTATTTTGTATCCGGAAATTTTTGCTGTGATTCACCACCAACCTATTCCTATTGATATTATTGCCCAGCAAGTCAATTTACCGATTTCCGAAGTGACAACTAAATTATTGGATATGGAACTAGAGGGACTGATTAAAACGGTAACTGGCGGTTATATTCGTAATCGAATAATTTAGCATTAACAAAATCCTTGTTAAAAAACTTCAGAAAAGCGCGCATCTAAATATAAAACCCGCCGATAGGCTTCGGCGGTATAGGTTATTTTTTATTTATCTTCAATTTCGAGCGCAATTTCAGATAAAATAATACCAGTGTTATCAGCATAGATAAAATCACCAGAAAAGAAAGTTACGCCACCAAAGTTAACTCGAATATCGATTTCACCTATTCCTTGATCCTCAGCACCAACTGGAATTGCTGCCAGCGCTTGAATACCAATATCAGCTTCAGCCAGGTGATCAACTTGACGAACAGCGCCATAAACAATAATCCCTTCCCACTGATTTTGCACGGCAATATCGATTAGCTCTGCATCAATTAATGCACGACGAACAGAACCACCACCATCAATAACAAGAATTTTACCTGAACCGTCCGATTGTAAAATTTCGTATAGTAGCCCGTTATCTTCAAAACATTTAACTGTTACAGCTTGACCTGAAAATGATGTCACACCGCCAAAATTACTAAATATCGGTTCAACAACGTTAACGTCTTCTGGGTAATAATCGCAAAGAACTGAAGTATCAAACTCCATTATCAAGTCTCCTTTTGCTGTGGTATATAAGTTTATTTAGTATAACGCGAATACAAGTAAAACGATATTAAATTTAAATAAACGAGTGCTAATTCAAGATAATTCTCAAACAATAAAATAAATTAACCAATAAAACAAGCCTAACTGCTTGTACTAATCTTGTACTAATAAAAAGTTATTAACGATCAATTTAAATCATCATAGCAATGTTTAATATCAATCGGTAAAGCTAATAACAATAAGCCACTGGATTTATATTTTATATCATTGATAATCTATTGATTATTATATTTTTCTAGATTTAGACGTTGAGTTTTTTAAAAATTTTCTTACTCGACCTTCTCGCAATGCTGCAATAAAAAAGCCAAGTGAACCGTATATAATCCCAAGCAACAAAATCATAAATACATTAAATAAATTATCTTTTAAGCTTAACCCCATTTGATTGACACCTGCTATCATATTGGTTGCCCAAGTTGATGGTAACATTTTAGAAACTATTTGTACCCCAAAAGGCATGGCATCAAGCGGCCAAATTGTACCCGATAAATAAAATACGGGGGTTGTCAAAAATGCGAGTGTCAAATAGATCATTTCGGTTTTACGTAAACATTCAGTCAGTAATTTACTGAGCCCTAAAACGCCAAGCAATAATGGAAATGTCATAATTAGAATTTCGGGTATATTAGCGAGTTGTCGATAGCCAAGTGCCCAAGGCCATAAACCAAACAGAACAATGGATAAAAATAACCAGATCGGTATAAGACCACATAAACTACCAAATATGACTATTTTCGGCGGTTTACCTTTCGGTAGTGAGTTTAAAGTAATGTTAGTACGCGTTGAAGCAATTAAAAATGAGTGTTGCAATAACATTACTAATAAACCCGGAAAGGTAATAGCGGCAAAACTGACGCCAGGATTATAAAGTGGTTCAGTTTGACCATTTATTGGCGATAAAATAATATTGATCTGTTTATCTGAGAATCCACTATTACGCATTATTCGAGTATTATATTGAGTTAATATCTGTTGATAGATCCCTTTTATATCGACTTGTATTAAACCATTGGCTAAACGACTTGAAGCATCACCATATGCAGGTATTGTCACTTCTTCGCCATTTAATAACCGCTTTTCAAAATCTCTTGGAATTGTAAATACTGCAAAGAGTCGATGATTATTAATATCATCATAAGCTTGCAGAGAGCTTTCATATATGATGGTCTCGATTTTAGAGCTAGTATTTAAAGAGCGAATTAAACCTCGACTTGTTGGTGTATGATCTTGATCGACGATGGCTACTGGCAAGCTGGTTATGGTTCCATTACTATAAACTAAACTCATCAATGAGACAGATAAGAGTAACAATAACCACCTTGGTCTCACTAACATAAGCAAAAATATTTTTACAAATGAAGACCAAAATATTTTAAGCATCTTGGTTTTTCCCCTTACTGTGAATGTAGTCGTCTTACTAGACGTTTTCTTACTAACACAGTAATAATTATTGGATAGATCATTAAAATACCACAGACTTTTAGCACTGAAAGATAGCTAGAATGGCGTAAAAACAGATCAAACAGTTTATTAAGTGCATAAGTTAATGGCTCTAAAGATGAAATGAATCTCGCAATCCATGGCATTGATAGTTCTGGCACAACAATGCCCGAATAAGTTAACGCCAGTCCAACTAAAAGACCGATATAGGAATAAGCATCAATTGGCGTTTTTGTAAAAGTGTACAGCAAAATACCGATACTTTGCGCAGCAATAACATAGAAAAACACCACTATCATCATTGCAAAGGGCGATCCTGATACACGCGCATCAGAAAATAAAACCAGCATAGCAATTTCAAAAATAAGTAACATAGTAAACCAAATGGTATAAGGCGCTAATTTCCCTAAAACAAAAGGATAATTAGGGCGAGTTCGCTTTGGTAATTGTGCTAATAGATGAATCGTTATTGTGACAACAAACAGTTGTAGTAGATGCACAACAGCAGAAAATTGCTGAAAGTACATTGAGTTACCACTGGCATTAAACAATCCATCATAATTGAAGTTTACTTTTGCAAGCTTAGGTACTGGTATCCCAATACTAGTTGCCATTGTGCTACGGTATTGAGTATTTAATGCGGCAATAAGGCCAGAATAGTCCATAATAGAATACAAGCCCGCACTATAGTATAACGCATTGTAATATAGCATTGGAGTGGGCTGACGGCCAGCTAATACATCTGCTTCAAAATTAGGGGGAATATAAAAAATGGCGTAAATTTTTGCTTTTCGCAAATCGCGCTCGGCCTCTGAAAGCTGGCTATCATAGTTAACAAGGCTTGCATGTGCACCGGCATTAAGATTGCGCACAATTTCACGTGATAAAACACTGTTATCATGATCTATATAGCCAACAGGTAGATCAAACAGCACACCGCGGTGGAATATGCTACTGATTAATACAAAAATAATTAGTGGCAAAATCCACATTAGCCAATGGAAAGTAAATCGTTTAAAAATGGTGGGTATTTCAGCATTAAACGCTTGTTTAAAGCGGTGCCAAAAATCCCAAATTAGTTGTCTAATTTCCATAGTGTGCTCATACCTGCACGTAAATTAGTAATAGGCTTTGTTGGATAAAGCCTAACTTCAAAGGTTTTTAAATCAAAATCACCAGTAGCTCGCGTTGCCCGTTTTGTTGCATAATCACCCATAGGCGCAATATAACGAACTTCAGCCTCAATTTCCTTATTACCAAGAGCAGGCACTTCAAGCTTAACATGATCGCCTTTATGAATATTAGGCATAATGTTTTCACGAAGATTAAATATAAAGTACGCTTTTGGTAGTTGAATTACAGTCAATAATGGGCTATTGGCATTAAATAACTCACCAACTTCGGCTGGTATTGAACCAACCTCACCTTCAACAGGAGATTTTACTTGTAAATCATCATAT
The DNA here is from genome assembly GCF_001690895.1 of Gilliamella sp. Nev5-1. Taxonomy (NCBI): domain Bacteria; kingdom Pseudomonadati; phylum Pseudomonadota; class Gammaproteobacteria; order Orbales; family Orbaceae; genus Gilliamella; species Gilliamella sp. Nev5-1. The sequence continues at coordinate 46,738 of NZ_LZHO01000011.1, forward strand.
TGAATTTGTAATTGTTTAAGCTGCTCTTCTGCTTCTTTTAATTTAGCATTATAAATTTCACGTTGTTCAATACGATCACCATTTTTGGCTTGATCTAAATTAGCTTGTGCTGACTGAACTTGTTGAAAAGCTGCATCACGCGTTTTTAATGCATTATCTAAGATAGATTGAGAAACATAACCTTTGGCCGAAATCGCTTTGTTACGATCATATTCTTTGGATGCATTATCATAAGCAACTTTAGCTTGTTGAAGTAACGCTTGATAGTAGCGAATACTTTCTTCACGTGTTCCATGTTCAGAAAGCGCGACTTGGGCGCGTGCTTGATCGCAAGCCGCTTGCGCCGCTTTGACTTGTGCTAATAGCTCTGGGCTATCAAGCGTTATTAATATATCGTTTGGTTTTACATCATCGCCTCGATTAACATGGATAGCCTGCACCCGTCCTTTCGCTTTTGACGAAATACTAACATTAGGAGCATCAACCTCACCTTGTAAGATAAGCTGACTATTGTGTGAGCGAATTAAAATTGTCATTGAGATTAAAATAACAATTAACACAATCGTAATAAAAATTTTTTTATTCATAAATTTTGTATAGAGTGATAATGATTAGATAAGACCTAAACAATTAGGACGATGGTATGCATTACAGATTTTACATACTTAAATTGTAACGATTACTATATTATAGGTTATACCAAAAATGCTTTATTTCAACAGCTAAAGCAGAATTTTTATTTTAAAAAATAAGAATATATTAACATTATGAATAGTCAATATGGCTATATTCTATTTAGCTTTTAAATAAATTTTGATAATTATAAAACATCACTTTAATAGGTTTTATTTATAATTGATATTAGTTAAAAGAAATAGATAAAAACCTACTTATTTAGTATGATATTTTCAATTAATATACGATAAGGTTCGAAATTTATGAAAAAAATAATAATTATTGGTGGTGGAGCCGGTGGTTTAGAGCTAGCTACAGACCTTGGCGATAAACTAGGTAAAGACAACCAAGCCGAAATTAGACTAATTGATAAAAACAGCTATCACTTGTGGAAACCTTTATTACATGAATTTGCCACAGGTGTTTTGAACGAACAAGCTGATAAAATTGATTATGCTACACAAGGGCAACAACACAGCTTTCAATTTACACAAGGTACATTTAAAGATCTTAACCGTGAAGAAAAACAAGTTATTATTGAAGATTTAAACAACGAATCTATCTCTGTACCCTATGATATTTTAGTTGTAGCAATAGGAAGTACCTCAAACGATTTTGGCACACCTGGTGTTAAAGAGCATTGTATCTTTTTAGATGACCAAAGTGCTGCAATTCGTTTACGTGAAACACTGATTGCCAAATTTGCTGGTTTTTGTTCAATTATTGATGAAAAACAAGAAAAAACTGAAGATAAAATTCGTATTGCTATTGTTGGTGGCGGTGCAACAGGTGTTGAATTAGCCTCTGAATTACCTCACATGGTTGAAACATTCGGCGCTTGTGGTCACAATAAAATGTGTTCAGATTTACTAGATGTATCCATTATTGAAGCAACTGATCGTATTTTACCTGCCCTACCTGAAAAAACAGCATTAAGTATCACTGAAACTTTACAAAACCGTGGCATTCGCGTATTAACAAAAACCATGATCACTAAAGCGGAAAGTGATGGCTTTTATCCAAAAGAAGGCGATACCATTCACGCAGATATTATGATCTGGACTGCTGGGGTAAAAGCACCTGATTATTTAAAAGATATTTCTGGATTAGAATCAAGTCGTTCTAATCAGCTTGTAGTAAAACCAACATTACAAACAACACGTGATGATAATATTTTTGTTATTGGTGATTGTGCTTACGCAATGCAAGACAGCGGACGAGCCGCTCCCGCTACCGCACAAGCCGCACATCAAATGGCAAAAATTTGTTATGAAAACATTGTTAACATGTTAAATAATAAATCCATGAAATCATTCAGTTATACAGATAATGGAACAATTATTTCTTTGCATGATACCGCTCAAGGTGTGGTTAAAATTGCTGGAAAAGGAGAAATGAGCGTTAAAGGCTTTTTTGCTTTAACGATCCATCGCCTATTGTACCGCATGCATCAAGCAAGCTTATTGGGTATATTCAAAACAATTCGATTCGCTAAAACCAGTAAAGAAACGTATAAAAATAAATTTGCTTCTATCTTTACTCATCAAGACTAGTTTCCCATTTAAATAGCTACTTACAAAACACTATTTTATAAGTGGCTATTTTATTTTATAATTTATAGCATTATTTACAGCTAAAGGTAAATTTAATGCGTTTTGTTATATTGTTTATGCTGTCTTTAGCTAGCTTTATTAGTATTGCTAGTTATAAACCTCAAGATGGGGATATTATTTTTCAATCCTCACAATCAAGACAAAGCCTGGCAGTTGAACAAGCTACAAACTCTCCATACAGTCATATGGGAATTATTTTTATTAAAAATAATGGTAAGCCATATGTTTTTGAAGCTGCTAATAAAGTCGTTTATACACCACTAAATAGTTGGATTGCACGTGGTAAAAATAAAAACTACATCATAAAACGTTTAAAAAATCACAATCTATCCCATAGCGAAATTGCTAAATTAAAGCAAGTCGCAAGTAGTTTTGAAGGCAAACCTTATGATATCTGGTTTGGTTGGGACAATAATTATATCTATTGTTCTGAGTTAATCTGGAAAATTTATAATAAGGCTTTGAAATTGAAAATTGGTCAATTACAAACTATCAAAGATTTTAATCTTTCATCACCTGTCGTGAAGAAAAAATTAAAAGAGCGTTATGGAAACAAAATTCCTTATCAAGAAACGGTTATTTCACCAGTTTCTATTTTTAATTCCCCCTTACTGACAACAGTTGACAAACAATGGTAAATTAAAATACGGCTAAACGCTTAACTGGTGCAAAACTTTTACGATATAAATGATTAATACCATGTTCTTTTATCGCCGCTAAATGCGCTTTAGTTGGATAACCTTTATGCTTAGCCAGACCATATTGTGGATACAACTTATCAAGCTCAACCATCTCACGATCACGTGTAACTTTAGCCAAAATTGAAGCAGCACTAATCTCTGCCACCAATAAATCGCCCTTAATGACTGCTTTGGTTTCAATACCAAAATCAGGACAACGATTACCATCAACTAATACAAAATTGGGTTTAATAGTTAATCCAGATACAGCACGCTGCATTGCTAGCATAGTGGCATGTAATATATTTAATTTATCGATTTCATCCACTGAAGCGCGGGCAATATTCCACGCTAAAGCATCTTGTTTAATTATGTCAAACAGTTGTTCGCGCTTTTTTTCAGTCAATTTTTTAGAGTCAGTTAAGCCTTTAATTGGCTTGTTTGGATCTAAAATGACGGCAGCAGTAACAACATCGCCACACAGTGGACCGCGTCCGACTTCATCGACACCAGCAATTAAAGTGGCATCTGGATAGGTAAATTCTAACAACAATGTGCATCCTCTAATACATCAAGTACTGCTTTAGCTGCTTGCTCATCGGCATTACAACGGATTTGTTTATGCAAAGATAAAAATGTCTGTTTTAGCTCAGTATTATCACCCTCTAACAAAGCAATAATGTGATTCGCGATATTTTCAGGTGTGCAATCTTGCTGTAATAACTCTGGAACTAGGGCTTTACCAGCTAAAATGTTAGGTAAAGAGACATAAGGAGTTTTAATTAATTTTTTAGCGAGCCAAAAGGTGAAAGGCTTCATCTTATAGCCAACAACCATAGGACATTTAGCTAACATACATTCTAGTGCTACTGTGCCTGATGCTAAAATTGCAGCATTACTGGCAATCATTGCTTCACGGGCATGACCATCTAATAATTGTACATCAAGTGTTGGTGCTATTTCGGCTTTAATTTGTTCAAACTCTTGTCGTCTTTTCGCATTGACTAGTGGCACAACAATATGTAGATCAGGATAGCGCTTACGCAAGAGTATTGCCGCTTTTAAAAAAGGTGCTGATAATAATGCAACTTCAGCATGACGACTACCAGGTAATAAAGCTATACAACGACTATTAAGCGGAATACCTAATTGTTGGCGCATAGCGTGTTGATTTGGGTTAAGTGCAATGTCATCCGCCATTTTGTGACCGATAAAACGGCAAGGTACATCAAATTTATCATAAAACGCTTTTTCAAATGGCAAAAAAGCTAAAATAAGATTGGTATTGCGTTTAATTTTGAAAACACGTTTTTGTTTCCAAGCCCAAACCGAAGGGCTAACGTAATGAATGGTTTTTATACCTGCTTGCTTTAATTTACCTTCTAAAGAAAGGTTAAAATCAGGCGCGTCAATACCAATAAATATATCAGGTTTAAGCTGAATTAAGCGTTGAGTGATATCTCGACGGATTGATAAAATACGACGTAAACGCCCCAATACTTCAACAATGCCCATAACCGATAATTCATCCATTTCATACCAAGCTTGGCAACCTTCGGCTTGCATTTGAGGGCCAGCAATACCAACAAATTCAATATTTGGATGATGTTTTCTCAGCGCACGAATCAATCCTGCGCCAAGAATATCACCAGAGGTTTCTCCAGCAACTAGAGCAATAGTTAACGGTTTATTGACCATTAACGGATGATGCCTCGCGTTGAACGAGTAAAGAAGTCAATAAAAAGTTGGACTTCAGGCTGTTGTTTTGCAGCAGCTTCAATTTGAACTTTAGCTTCTTCTAACGTTAGACCATTTCGATAAAGAGTTTTATAGCAGTTGCGAATCGCTTGTAAAGCTTCTTTGCTAAACCCTCTACGTTTTAAGCCTTCGTAATTTACGCCATGAGGTGTTGCATGATTACCTTGAGCAATAACATAAGGTGGAACGTCTTGCGCAACGCCTGAACAACCACCAACCATCACATGCGATCCAATAACACAAAATTGGTGTACTGCGGTCATACCGCCAATAATCACATGATCACCTAATTGAACATGCCCACCTAAAGTAGCGTTATTTGCTAAAATACAGTGATCACCAATATAACAATCGTGTGCAACATGAGCATTAATCATCAATAAATTATCACTACCAACACGAGTTAACTCGCCACCTTGAACCGTACCACGGTGAATAGTGACGCTTTCGCGAATCATATTGCGATCGCCAATTTCGGTACGCGTTGGCTCTCCACGATATTTTAAATCTTGGTTTACTTCACCAATTGAGACAAATTGATAAATTTGGTTATCTTTACCAATTTTGGTGTGACCATTGATGACAACGTGCGATTTTAAAAATGTTCCGTCACCAATTTCAACATTTTCACCAATAAAACAAAAAGGACCAATTTTGACGTTATCGCCGATTTTAGCACCTTTTTCAATGACTGAACTTGGGTGTATTTCTGTTGCCATAGTATTTCCTTAAAACAGTTTGGAATATGTAAAATACCAAATGTTATTTACGAGCACACATCATTTCGGCTTCGCAAACTAACTTACCATCAACAGTTGCAACACCATGGAATAGCGCAATACCACGACGCTCTTTAATATACTCAACATCAAGTACAAGCTGATCACCAGGTACAACAGGACGTTTAAAACGTGCTTTGTCAATTGAAGCGAAATAATAAAGTTGCCCAGGGGACAGCTCTTCAATGCTTTTAAATGCCAAAATACCCGTTGCTTGTGCCATGGCTTCTAAAATTAATACGCCAGGGAAAATCGGTTTGTTTGGGAAGTGTCCTTGAAAGAATGGCTCATTCACCGTCACATTTTTTATCGCTTTTAATGTTTTACCTTTTTCATAACTAATCACGCGATCAACCATTAAAAATGGGTAACGATGGGGTAATAAACTGATGATCTCTTCAATATCAAGGGCATTAAGTTCGGTAGTCAAAATAGCTATCCTTATACATTATTTACTCTAAATTCTATACATTATAACTGAGGATACCGCTTTCACTCAAGGATGATTTAAATTGCGAAATATTGTCTGCCCTAATTTGTTATCAACATATTAATACAGATTTATAAAATAAATGATCCACAAGCACTATATTATCCTATACCAAATCATATATAATAATTAAAATAATCAACTAAAAAGTTTATAACTTGGAGAAGTATAATGAAATCATTGATTAAAATGACCTTAGTAAGTGGCGCCATTGTTTTAGCATTATCGGGATGTGATGATAAAAAAACATCTGAATCGAATACTGAAACAACGGAAAGCAAAGTCACTCTTTCAACTGATGCACAAAAAGAAGCTTATGCTTTAGGTTCATCATTCGCAACCTATATGAAATCAAATTTGGAACAAAATGAAATTAAGCCTGATCAAGAATATTTAATCAGTGGTTTCAATGAAACATTCCGTGATGCATCGCAACTTTCAAAAGATGATGTTAAAACTATTTTAGATGCGTTTGGTAAACGTATTCAAGAAGAAAGTAAAGCCCGTTTTGAAAAAGAAAAAGCAGATAATACAGCTGCTGGCAATAAATTTCGTGAAGAATTTGCTAAACAAGATGGCGTTAAAAAAACCAAATCTGGATTGCTTTATCAAATCATTAAAGAGGGTTCAGAGAGCCATCCAACAGCTGAAGATACAGTTATTGTTCATTATACAGGGACATTAACTGATGGGCGTAAATTTGATAGCTCTTATGATCGAGGTGAGCCAGCAACATTCCCACTTAACGGCGTAATTAAAGGTTGGACAGAAGGCATTCAATTAATTGGCGTTGGCGGTAAAATTAAACTAGTGGTTCCACCTGAATTAGCTTATGGAGATCAAAGTTTCCCTGGTCAAAATGATAAAGCCTCTATTCAACCTGCTTCAACCTTGGTTTTTGAAGTTGAATTATTGGGCATTGATAATGGTAATGCCAAGGATCAAAATTCACAAGAAACTAACTCACAGAAAGCAAAATAATTTTGTGAACTCATTAAACTATACACTTGTTGTTTTGGGTCCTGCTTATGGGACCCAATCTGCTTATTGCGCTTACCAATTTGCGCATACATTGCTGACAAAAACTTCTCATTCAATTAAAAATATCTTTTTTTATGCTGATGGCATATATAATGCTAATCATTATACAGATCCAGCTAATGATGAGTTTAATTTAGTTGTAGCATGGCAACAGTTAGCAAAGAAATATTCATTAACATTAGCTGTGTGTGTCGCAGCAGCGCAAAGACGTGGTGTTACTGAGGGTAATCTTGCTGAACATTTTGAATTAACAGGGCTTGGTGAACTGAGTGAATCAATTGCTATGTCAGATCGTACGGTTCAATTTTGATTTAAGGTCGTTAGAATGAAAAAAGTGGCAATTATTATTAGCTCACCACCGCATGGAAATGCTAAAGGTCGAGAAGCGCTCGATGTAGCTTTAGCTGTATCAGCCATCAATCATGTTTCGGTTTTTTTCATAAATGATGGGGTATTGCATTTATTGCCTAATCAACAACCTAATCAAATTTTGATGCGTGATTATATTGCTACACTTAATATGCTTGAACTTTATGATATCGAAGATGTTTATGTATGCGAATCTTCATTAGAAGCACGAAATTTAGCAAATGCCACATTAAATATTCCTAATAAAGTGCTTGATGCGCTATCTATAAGTCAACTACTTTCTATTCAAGATGTCATCTTACGGTTTTGATTTTATAGTGAAAAGTATATATTTCCTGAAACTTCTTTACAAATATAATATTCAACAATAAAACTAATCTGATTTTTATTAGCTATATTTTTATACGATATAAATTCATATAGTATAAATAATCCACCCTACCTTTCAGCAAAGCTGATTAATAAGATGGATTACCATGTTAAGTCGATTTAATCGAATAAGTTTTATTTTAACTTAATTAGACTAGCTTTTTCATCATGTCGGCAATTTTTTCAGCTTGCGTTCCAACGACAATTTGTACACCCGTTTTACCTAATTTAATAACTGCCATTGCTCCTAGTGCTTTGGCTGCTGGTTCATCAATTAGATCAGAATCATTTACACCTAAACGCAAACGTGTAATACAAGAATCAATATTAGTTAGGTTTTCTTTACCACCTACAATTGCTAAATATTGCTCGGCAAGTTTAGAAATATCACCAACAGCTTGCTTTTGCTGAACATTTTCGGTTGATGAAACAGTAGTATCATCGTCTTCACGACCCGGTGTTTTAAGGTTAAATTTAATAATAACAAAGCGGAATACCACATAATAAACAACAAAGAACACTAATCCTTGAAGAATTAACATATACCAGTGAACAGCAAGCGGATTACGACTTGAAAGTAGCATATCCACTAAACCAGCACTAAAACCAAATCCTGCAATCCATTGCATTGCAGCAGCAATATAAAGTGAGATACCAGCCAAAACAGCGTGTACAAAATAAAGCATAGGTGCAACAAACATAAAGGCAAATTCTAACGGCTCGGTAACGCCTGTAAAAAATGCAGCAAATGAAGCAGCTAACATAATTGAAGCCGTTTTATCTTTATTACCTTTTTTAGCTGTATGATACATAGCTAACGCTGCACCAGGTAAGCCGAACATCATAACAGGGAAAAATCCTGCCTGATAACGGCCAGTAATACCTACTGTTGCTAACCCACTTTCAATAGATTTTTGTCCACCTAGGAAGTTTGGAATATCATTAATTCCAGCCACATCAAACCAAAATACTGAGTTTAAAGCATGGTGTAAACCAACCGGAATAAGTAAGCGGTTGAAGAACCCATAAATACCTGCACCAACAGCGCCTAATTCTTTAATATATTTACCAAAAGCGACCAATGCATCATAGATAGTCGGCCAAACAAAAAATAAAATAGCTGAAATTAATAGCATAACAACTGAAACAATAATAGGTACAAGCCTTTTACCACTGAAGAAAGATAATGCTTTATGTAATTCAACTTGGCTAAAACGATTATAAAGTTCCGCAGCAATAATACCGACAAGTATACCAATAAATTGGTTATTTATTTTTTTATATGCCGCTGGAACTTGAGCATCCCACCCATCTAAACTGGTGTCAATGCCATTAAATAAGGCAATAGAATTTGGAGAAAGTAAGGTTGTAACAACTAAAAAACCAACCAAACCAGACAAGGCAGCCGCACCATCTTTATCTTTAGACATGCCGTAAGCAACACCAATAGCAAAAAGTATTGGCATATTTTCAATAATTGCACCACCAGATTTAATTAAAAAAGCGGCGAAAATATTGTTTTGCCCCCAACCATTGGGATCAATCCAATAGCCAATCCCGAGGAGTATTGCCGCAGCCGGCAGAACGGCAACAGGCACCATCAGTGAGCGCCCGATACGTTGCATATAAGCTAAAATTCCCATAAGTGTTACCTCATATTTGTTGAAATGGTACTTAAAGAAGTATATGTAATTATATATTTTTAAGTAAAAACAGCTTGGTTATTATATTTCATCTTATATTATTTTACTTCGCAAATTAATTATTGCTTTTTTGTGACTAAAATCACTATATTTTTTGATTTATTGTCTTAATATAGTAAAATATGTTCAACATTTTTTACTTGAAAAAAAAAGAGTTTATTTAATTATATCAAAAGAGGTGATATCTCATGAGACTTATTCCTTTAGAAAATGCACAAGAAGTCGGCGCTTGGGTTGCAGAGCGTATTGTTAATAAAATTAACCAATTTCAACCAACATCTGAGCGCCCTTTTTTGCTAGGTTTACCAACAGGAAGTTCACCATTAGTTATGTATCAACAACTCATTAAACAGTATAAAGCCGGAAATGTTAGCTTTAAACATGTTGTTACATTTAATATGGATGAATACGTAGGACTTCCAGAAGATCACCCGCAAAGTTATCATACTTTTATGTATGAAAATTTTTTCAACCATATTGATATTGACAAAAATAACATCCATATACTAAATGGTAATGCACCTGATATTGATGAAGAATGCCGTCAATACGAAGCGAAAATTAAAGCTTATGGCAAAATTAATATTTTTGTCGGTGGCGTTGGCCAAGATGGACACATTGCCTTTAATGAACCAGGATCTTCACTTTGTTCTCGTACGCGTATTAAAACATTAACCGAAGACACACGCATTGCTAACTCTCGCTTTTTTGATAATGATGTCAATCAAGTGCCAAAACATGCATTAACTATTGGTGTTGCAACTTTAATGGACGCGCAAGAAGTGATTTTGTTAGTTTGCGGTCATAACAAAAGCTTAGCGCTACAAGCAGGTGTTGAAGGTAGTGTTAACCATCTTTGGACCGTAACTGCACTACAAATGCACCCTGCATCAATTATTGTTTGTGATGAACCAAGTACTGATGATCTTAAAGTGAAAACCTTAAAATATTTTAAACAGATGGAAACTGATAATCTTAAAGTAACCATTTTATAAAGGATAAACTTATGTACGCATTAACAAATTGCCGTATTTATACAGGTTATGAAATCCTTGAAAATCACGCTGTTATTATCGACGGCAATAAGATTGCAAAAATCTGTAAACAAAACGAATTGCCGGTGGGCATCACCATTAAAAATTTACAAGGCGCAATAGTTGCGCCTGGGTTTATTGATATTCAAGTCAATGGTTGTGGCGGTGTACAATTTAATGAAACGCTTGATGCACTAAGTGTTGAAACATTAGAAGCAATGCAGGCAACAAATCTTATCTCTGGTTGTACTAGTTATTTACCCACTTTAATCACATCGACTGATGAATTCATGATAAAAGCGGTTAAAGTGATGCGTGAATATCTAACGACGCATAAAAACCAAGCACTTGGCTTGCACCTTGAAGGTCCTTATATTAGCCCTGAAAAGAAAGGTATTCATGATGAAAATATCATTCGACAACCATCGCAAGAAATGATTGATTTTTTATGTGAAAATGCTGATGTCATTAAAATTATTACTTTAGCGCCAGAAAAAGTAGAAAGTCACTTCATCAAACAATTGGTTAATGCAGGTATTCATGTGTCTGTTGGCCATTCTAATGGCCATTATGATGATTGCCGTCGTGGATTTAACGATGGTATTCGTTTGGGAACGCATCTGTTTAATGCCATGCCTTATATTTCTGGGCGTGAACCTGGTGTTGTTGGCGCTATTTATGATGAACCTGAAGTTTATGTTGGTGTTATTGCTGATGGTCAACATGTAAGTTGGGCAAATATTCGCAATAGCCACAAAATTAAACAAAATCATTTAATTTTAATTACCGATGCAATGTTACTTGCTGGATCAAACTTAGAATCTGGTGTATTTGCAGGTAAAACCATTTATTATAAAGATGGTCGATGTGTTGATGAAAATGGGACGTTAGGCGGCTCTTCCTTAACCATGATAGAAGCTGTAAAAAATGCAGTCGAATATGTGGGTATCGCCTTAGATGAAGCATTAAGAATGGCGACACTTTACCCAGCAAAAGCAATTGGTGTTGATAAACAACTTGGCTCAATTAGTGAAAATAAAATTGCGAACTTGGTTATTTTTGATCGTGACTTTTCAAACGTGAAAACGATTGTTAATGGAGAGATGAACAGCTAGAATGCTAGATAGTTAACGAAAATATTGAGATAAAATATGACCTTTAATTATCTAAATCTAGTTGGCAATGCTGAATTAATCAAACAATTAAATTATGCCATGATTTACCGTTTGATTGTTCAGCAAGCGCCTGTATCTCGAATTCAACTGGCGGAAATTAGCCAATTAGCACCAGCAAGTATAACTAAAATTACTCGTCAACTTCTTAAAAGCAATCTAATAAAAGAAGTTGATGCACAACAATCAACAGGCGGGCGACCAGCCGTTTCAATACAAGCAAAATTTGATTATTATCAAACAATTGCTGTTCAATTAAGTCGTTCCCGTGTTACCATTGAACTTTATGATCTTGGTGCTAAAAATCTAGTTACCGAAATTTACCCACTAACTACATTTACCCAGCAATTGGCTGAAGAGTATTTAATCGCGTTAATTGAAAAATTTATAGAACAGAATAGTAAAAAGATAAAACACCTTGTGGCAATATCTGTTGTACTACCTGGTTTGGTCGACTCTGTACGCGGAATTATTCGTTATACACCGCATATTCCAGTTAAAGCATGGCCTTTAGCCGAAGCATTACACCATAAGTTTAATATTTCGATTTTTATTGGTAATGATATTCAAAGTTTAGCTTTAGCGGAAAGTTATTTTGGCTCAACCCAAGATGTAGATGACTCAATTTTGATTCGTGTACACCGTGGTGTTGGATCAGGCATCATTATCAATCAACAACTGTTAACTAATCATAATCAAACAGTGGGTGAAGTTGGTCATATCCAAGTGGATGCATTAGGTGAGCGCTGTCATTGTGGTAACTTTGGTTGTTTAGAAAATCGAGTTATTAATAAAGCAATTGAGCATCGAGCCAAACAAATGATTGAGCAAGGTTACCCAACTAAATTAAGTTTGGGTAATTGTAATATTGCCAATATCTGTAAATATGCTAACCAAGGAGATGAATTGGCAATTAAGTTAGTCAAAGATGCCGGTGAAAATCTTGGTAGAGCAGTTGCTATGATGGTAAATATTTTTAATCCACAAAGTATTGTATTAGCGGGCGAGTTGACAAAATCTCCCGAAATACTATTGCATGCGGTAAATAGTGCATTAAATACACAAAGTTTAGAAGAATTAAGAAAAAATCTTACTCTTCATTGTTCATCGCTCAATGACCGTTCAGCAATTGGCGCGTTTGCATTAGTGCAACAATCTTTATTTAATGGTTCATTATTAATGACATTGCTGGAAGATAAAGAATAATAGCCTATAGTTATAAAAAGTAAAGCCCAACAAATCGGGCTTTACTTTTTATATCTAGTTTAAGCTAAAATGCGTAACATTCTACGCAATGGTTCAGCGGCCCCCCATAGTAATTGGTCACCGACAGTAAAAGCTGATAAATAATCTTTACCCATATTAAGCTTACGTAATCGGCCAACTGGTGTAGTTAAGGTACCTGTTACTGCGGCTGGTGTCAGCTCTCGTATGGAAATATCACGATCATTTGGCACGACTTTTACCCAATCATTATGGGAAGCAAGTAGTTTCTCAACTTCTGGCACGCTAATATCTTTTTTCAATTTAATCGTAAACGATTGACTATGACAACGTAATGCGCCAATACGGACACAAAGTCCATCAACTGGAATAATCTCGCCAGTCCCTAAAATTTTATTGGTCTCAGCCTGACCTTTCCATTCTTCTTTACTTTGCCCATTATCAAGCGCTTTATCAATCCAAGGGATCAGACTACCTGCTAATGGCACACCAAAATTATCAGTTGGTAAACTACCGTCGCGCATTTTTTGCGTCACTTTTCGCTCAATATCTAAAATAGAAGAATTAGGATCCTGTAGTTCTTTAGCAACCTCCGCATTTAACATCCCCATTTGGGTAAGCAACTCACGCATATGACGCGCACCGCCACCAGAAGCCGCTTGATAGGTTGAAACCGATACCCAATCAACTAAGTTTTCAGCAAATAATCCACCCAGTGACATCAACATTAAACTTACTGTACAATTACCGCCAACAAAGGTTTTAATACCTCTATCTAAAGCAGTATGGATGTTAGCTTTATTAACAGGATCAAGAACGATAATCGCATCATCTTCCATTCTAAGTGTTGATGCAGCATCAATCCAATAACCTTGCCAACCAGTTGCACGCAATTTTTTATAAATTTCAGAAGTATAATCACCACCTTGGCAGGTAACAATAATATCTAATGCTTTCAACGCATCAATATTATCTGCACTTTGTAATATACCAGTCTTACCGCCCAAAGTAGGCGCTGCTTGACCCGCTTGAGATGTAGAAAAGAATACAGGATTGATATAATCAAAATCGTGCTCTTCAACCATACGTTGCATAAGAACGGAACCAACCATTCCGCGCCAACCGACAAAACCGACATTTTTCATATTTTATTTCCAATAATTAGAGTTTATATAAAGAGATATTTATTATTAAAACAAAATATCACCATAAAACAAGCCAGATAAGAATTATTATTGTAAATAAGAAGATGATAACATGACGTTATATATTAATATGATATTTAACCAAAATAACAAAAAATTGAGAGAGGAAATGGTTTCAAAAGTTGCAATAAATTTAATTAAAATATTAGGCAATGACTGAAAATAGATGACTGGTAAATGAAATCAGTATGCGAATTGTTATATAATACTCAATAGCTAAATTCCAAATAAGTAGAATTTTATTTAAAAATGGTCGGCGAGAGAGGATTCGAACCTCCGACCCACTGGTCCCAAACCAGTTGCGCTACCAAGCTGCGCTACTCGCCGTTATAATTTTTTTCGCATTCTATAAATGGGGTGGCTAATGGGATTCGAACCCACGACAACTGGAATCACAATCCAGGGCTCTACCAACTGAGCTATAGCCACCATAGAATCAGGACAAAATATTACGCATAAAAAATAATATTGTCCAGCACATTTTTAAAAAAATACGCCAACTGATTATATAAAAAGCGCTAAAAGTATAAAATTTAATTACCTTCAATGCGAACTCATACCTTATTGCTTACTAGCTTACTAAATAGCTAGCATTCACTTTAGCAGCTACGCTAAATTACTAAATTTTTCTTGCCTGATTACTTGTTGTTTCAATTTTTATCTCCATATTTTATTCATAAAGATAGGTCATTAAAAATATTACTTCACTGTATCTTTACTTAGAATTAAATAATGCGCTGGCATAGCCAATACTCAATGCCACTTATTAACTTGAGTGGAAAATATATGTTGTAACATAGAGCTACTTTAAAAACTATTTATATTATTAATAATAGTAAATTACATTATCGTGCCTCGTTCAAAAATATGTAATATTTTAGTAAAGGAGCCTGACTTTTTTTTTATTATTGCAATAATGTAAAAACCTAAAATTAGATAACAATGGCGATTGCGATTATGATAAATATTTTATTAATTGATGATGATATTGAACTATCACAAATGCTTAGTGAATATTTGACTAATGAAGGTTTCAATATCAAAAGTGTTTATTTGGGTAAAGATGGTATTGATGAAGCATTGTCAGGAAAATACCGTGCTGCAATTTTAGACGTGATGTTACCTGACATTAATGGTATTGATGTCCTTAAAAGCATACGGCAACAGCGTAACATGCCTGTTATTATGTTAACGGCCAAAGGCGATAATATTGATCGCGTTTTAGGATTAGAATTAGGCGCTGATGATTATATCCCTAAACCTTGTTATCCGCGTGAGTTGTTAGCCCGATTACGTGCTGTTTTACGTCGTTTTGATGAACGTTCAGTAGAAACAGTTGATGATAAAAAATACCATTTTAATGGCTTAACCTTAGATCTTCCCCAACGTTTATGTACGTGGAATGGAAAAGCTATTGACTTAACATCAACCGAGTTTAATTTATTAGTTTTATTAGTAAAACATAGCGAGCGGGTAGTAACTAAAGAGGAGTTATCAGAGATCGGTCTTGGTCGAGCACGAGAACTTTATGATCGTAGTGTTGATGTTCATATTAGTAACATTCGACAAAAACTACATCAGATAGCACAAAATGATGTGACGATTGAAACAATTAGGGCTGTCGGTTATCGTATCCGCTAACAACCAATAGGCTTGCTATGAATCGTCGATTATTCTGGAAAATACTCATTATATTTTGGGTTATTTTCTACCTCACTTTCCAATTAACTTGGATTGCATTTTCTATTTATGTAGAAAATAAAAATCAGAAATTTCTTAATCATATGCCGACAAAAGTGGATATGATAGCCCAGTTATTACATGTAGCAGGCGAAGATGAGACGCTTAATTTTATAGCCCATTTACCTGAACGAGAAAGAGCTTTATTATCAATAAAATTAGTTTCTCCAATCAATGAGCAAGTCAATATTTTGACCGACGAACTAGAAACACCAACCTATGTTTATCAACGCATGGCTGTCGCGCCTGATGGCACGCTTTATTCTATTTCATTTAAAGAAGATAAGGATAAAGATGATAAAAAGACATTATTCAATATGCCAATGCCAATTGTGTTAATGGGAATATGTGTTGGGCTAGCTTTTAGCTTGTTTTTGGCATGGAATCTAACTAGACCCATGCGGTTATTAAGACAAGGTTTTTTTCGCGTA
Source organism: Gilliamella sp. Nev5-1 (assembly GCF_001690895.1). NCBI lineage: Bacteria > Pseudomonadati > Pseudomonadota > Gammaproteobacteria > Orbales > Orbaceae > Gilliamella > Gilliamella sp. Nev5-1. The sequence continues at coordinate 63,021 of NZ_LZHO01000011.1, forward strand.
TCTCAGGGTGATCTTTCTGTTCGATTATTCCAAAAATTAAAACCTAGGCGTGATGAGCTTAGCGAATTAGGTAAAGATTTTGATATGATGGTTGAGCAACTTAATATTCTTATCTCAGATCGTCAAGCTCTTCTTCATGATGTTTCACATGAACTAAGAACACCACTTGCTCGTTTGCAACTAGCGATTGGGCTTGCTCAACAAAACAAACAAAATATTGATACCGCATTAGCTAGAATCGAATTAGAATCAGAACGATTAGATCAGCTAATCGGTGAGATTCTAAATTATTCTCGTGCTGAAATGAATAATCGTACCGATGAATATTTTGATTTAAAAGACTTAATAAGTGTAGTAATTAATGATGCTAACTATGAGGCTAATCATCAGCTCATTGATGTACATTTCAACTTATCGTCCGTTACTCATTCTATTGTTAAAGGTAACTCAGAGCAAATTCGCCGAGCTATAGAAAACATTATTCGTAATGCGATTCGCTTCTCTAAAGCTGGACAAGCTGTCGAAGTTTCATTAAAAGAAGCAGGCAAGTATTTACAAATTGAAGTTAAAGATCGTGGGCCTGGTGTAGAAGCTAATAAACTATCGAGTATTTTTGAGCCATTTGTCCGTATCCAGTCTCCTCAATTAGGCAAAGGTTACGGGTTAGGTCTTGCGATTGCAAGAAAGACCGTTATTATGCATAACGGCACTATTCAAGCAACCAATCGTGATGGTGGTGGATTAGTTGTAACAATCGAATTGCCTTATTGGAGAAGCAGTAATTAACTATAACAGTCGCTATTAATGGTGAGCACGTACTGTTTAACTAGACTTTCTAGCTTAATTTTATCGTGACCTATAAAATCTAAAGTTTTTATAATAGCGTCTGGATCACTTTCTAGTATCGCTTTGTACTGCGCAATATATTGGCTGGCGATGGGCTTGTAGGACCAATGCCATTCTTCGGGTTGATATCCGCCTTTTCGTCCCTCATTAAATGCTTGGCAAAATCCATATTTGGGTAGGTTTTCTTGTAACCATTTGTAAAGAATGATGCCCTTTTTATCACTTTTAAAATATGCAGATGAAACACTGGTAATATCTATATCTGTACCCCAGTGGTGCCTTGATGTACCTGGCATTGATGAGTATTTTAAAATCTCTCGGGCAATTTTCTCAGGGTCATTGAGCTTATGAGATAAAGCCTCCCATTTTCGTTGCCAAATTCCGTTTTGGTAAGCGTAATTGCGTGTTGCACTTACCACAATAAAAGGAATATTGGGGTGATCTTTTTTGAAGTCTTTAAACGCTTTTATTAGCTGATCAGCAACTTCTTTTTGTAGATACATTCCCTTTTTATTAACTGGTAATTGAGTTAAATCCAATGCAATAAAATCACTATCTTTTCTTTCATCAAACTGCCCTGTTAGTTTATTTAATGGAATTGTTTGCGCCATAGTAATACTCGAACATAAAATTAACATTAATGATGAGATTAAAATAAGAAGTGTTTTTAAATTTATTAATTTACTTTTCATTTTAAATATTACATATATTCTTTATAGTAAGATGAGATGAAAAACAGTATAATCTTTTTCCTAAAAATTGAAATAGCCATAATGTGTAAAAACGAGGCCTTATGTCAACACTATGTACGTCAAATATATCTGTAAATTTATCAGATACTTCAAACTCAATAAATCTAACCACAATGAACCCAAGTAAAGAAAAAGTAAACTTACTCAATTTTACACGCCAACAATTAAGAGCGTTTTTTATTTCACTAGGCGAAAAGCCATTTCGAGCCGATCAAGTGATGAAATGGATCTATCATTTTGGGATAGATGATTTCGATCAAATGACCGATATCAATAAAAAGTTACGTGAGCAACTAAAAACTTTAGCTGAAATTAAAGCGCCAATGATTGCAATGGAGCAACGCTCATCAGACGGCACAATAAAATGGGCACTTGATGTGGGCAATAACCAAATGATTGAGTCGGTTTATATTCCAGAACGTGATCGTGCAACATTATGTGTTTCATCACAAGTTGGTTGTGCATTAGAATGTAAATTCTGTTCTACCGCACAACAAGGATTTAACCGAAACTTAACCGTTTCTGAAATTATTGGTCAAGTATGGCGCGCATCAAATGCTATTGGTGTAACAGGCAAACTGGCGGATAGACCAATTACCAACGTCGTTATGATGGGGATGGGAGAGCCGTTACTTAATTTATCTAATGTAGTGCCCGCGATGGAAATTATGCTAGATGATTTTGGCTATGGTTTGTCAAAAAGGCGTGTAACACTATCCACCTCAGGGGTTGTTCCTGCTTTAGATAAGCTCGCTGGTATGATTGATGTGGCACTGGCGATATCACTTCATGCGCCTAACGATACTATTCGCAGTGAAATCATGCCAATTAATGAAAAATACAATATGACTATGTTGCGTGATTCAATTTTACGTTACCTTTCTTGTTCAAATGCGAATCATGGAAAAGTTACTATCGAATATGTATTACTTAATCAAGTTAATGACGGTGTTGAACACGCACACGAACTTGCTAAATTCCTAAAAAATGTACCAAGTAAAATTAACTTAATTCCTTGGAATCCGTTTCCTGGTGCGCCTTATTCTCGTTGCTCTAGTTCGCGTATCGATCGATTTATGAAAACATTGATGGGATATGGTTTTACTGTAATTGTTCGAAAAACGCGCGGTGACGACATTGATGCCGCATGTGGTCAATTAGCTGGTGAAGTTGTTGATCGTACCAAAAGAACGCTGTATAAAAAACAAAGCTTGGTGCAACAAACATTATAAAGGAAAAAAACAGCAAAAAGGGGAAGTTGATGAAAAGAAGCTTGATATTAAACTGTTTTGCTCTGATCATTTTATCTGGTTGTCAAATCAAAAACAGCGATGAATTTGATCCAGAAAAGGCCGCTTTAGCAAGAATGCGCCTTGGGTTAGGCTATCTTGCCAAAGCAAATGGATCGGAAGCTAATGTCAAAGCAGCGCATTATAACCTCAAATTAGCGGCACAATATTCACCAAATAACCCACAAATTATGCTAGCAATGGCAATGTTTGATCAACATGTTGGTGAATACGAGGAAGCCGAGATGATCTATAAGCGCATTATTTTTATGCAACCTGGTAATGGATTATATCATGTGCATTACGGCTCTTTTTTATGCGGGCGAGATCGTTACCAAGAAGCACAGCAACAATTTAAGCAAAGTCTTGATTTAGATCGCCACCGTTGGAAAGCTGATACCTATGAACAATATGGATATTGTGCTATCCAAAATAATGATAAAAAAACTGCTGAGTTAATGTTTAAGCAACTTTTTCAATACGACGCAAATCGGCGTGATAATGTGAAAAAAATAGCTGAGATTTATCAGAAAAAGGGCGATATGAAAGTTGCCAATTATTTGTTTTCAGTCACAAAATAGTAAGCTGTAAAATATTATTATTTAAACCGTACTAACATCATCATTATAATTTTAAGTATAAAGAAGATATCATGAGTTTTTGGGCTATTTTATTATTAGCACTGGCTATGTCGACCGATGCCTTTGCTGTCGCTGTATGCCGCGGGGTTTCGCTTAAATCAACCCCATTTTTAGGTGCACTCAAAGTCGGTATTTTATTTGGTGTTGTTGAAGCTATTACACCACTCCTCGGCTGGTTAGTTGGCTATATTGCACTGAAATATATCGAACAATGGGATCACTGGGTTGTTTTTACTGTCATGTTATTTTTAGGTATTAACATGATTTACAATAGCTTTAAAAAAACTGATGAAGATTGCCTAGAGGATAAAGAAACATCATCAAAAAAATCCTTTCTAATACTAATTTTTACAGCTATTTCAACCAGTATAGATGCATTTGCTGTTGGTATTGGATTAGCGTTAGCAAGCGTGAATATTTATTGGGCTGCAACAATGATTGGCATAGCAACCTGTTTAATGGTAACGATTGGATTATTATTAGGTAATAAATTAGGATGTTTAATTGGTAAACGAGCAGAATTTTTAGGTGGTTTAGCGCTTATTATGATTGGCACAATTACGCTTTATCAACATTTATCTAATTAAACTTTCACTTTTTTTCATCTAGTAACATCGCTTAGCTTTTCAAACAGGACTATCATAATAGCATTTATCACGTTAAAGTATCTAATAGATAAGATTGAAACCAATTTAGTTAACTTTAAACTAAACTGTTACCTATTAGAGGTAACAGTTTATGGAAAATACTTCTATTTAAATCTTTTTAAATTTTACAAAATGTCATATCAAAGCTACGATCCTGTTGATTATAGACCGCTTTAAAGGCACCTTTGTCATGAGGATTTTGCAAAATATGATTGACGATAACTGGTCTAATATTTGCTTTAATATAACCAGGTAATCCTCTCGCACCACGAATTAAATCGTAGTGATCATGACAAAATGAGCTTATGCAAGAATCAGATATTTCTACAGAAAAACCTCGAGGTTGATATGCTTGATTCAACTTGTCAATTTCACGGCGAATAATCCGCTCGATAACGACCATTGGCAAACGTTTGAAATGGAGAATATTTTCTCGTCCGTTAAAACGATTAAGTAGTTCTGAACGATAAGTGTTATTCAGGTCATTTGTTGCCAATTCACATGCAGCTTCATCAGAAAGGTTTGGATCTAAATAATAAGGTTGCCCGATATTTGAAGTCATAATAATCATAATATCAGAAAAATCGACTGTTCGACCGACATTATCAGTTAATCGTCCATCCGATAAAATCTGTAAAAAGATATTAAATACATCAGGATGTGCTTTTTCAATCTCATCAAATAGATAGATTCCAACTGGTTTTGCTCTAACAGAGTTTGTCAAAATGCCTCCAGCTTCAAATCCTTCATATCCTGGTGGCGCACCAATCAATTTAGCAACAGCATGTTTTTCCATGTATTCAGACATATCAAAACGTACCAATGATTTTTCATCACCATAGACATATTGCGCTAAGGCTTTAGCCATCTCAGTTTTACCTACACCAGATGGGCCTAAAAATAGGTAAGACATTGCTGGGCCTGATTCTTCTAGCGCATCGACTTTAGCGACTTTCACCGAATTAGCGACATGTTTAACAATATTATCTTGACCAAAAATTCTCGATAACAAATTTGCCTCTAAATTAATCAAGTTTTCAACTTCATTTTCATCTAGTTTGTTTGTAGGTATTCCCGAAACTTTGCTAAATTCAGTGATAACTTCTTGACGGTTAAGCCGTAAATCTTTGTTAGCTAGCATAACCAATTTTTGGTGTTGTTCGTTATTTTGTACTATTTCTGCATCAATCTGTCGAATCTTTTCCTTTAATTTGGTAACAGCCGGTGAGTCAAATCCACCAGCTGTTAGCTGTGCAAAGGTTTTTATTGTTGTTGATTCCAAATTTTTATTATTATCCTCTTCTTCTTGCAATTGGCTGATCTCATCTTGCAATTTAAAGCGTAATGTTTCGGCCTCACGTTGATATTGGTAAGTTTTATTGATTTCTGACTTTAATTCTTGCCAATCTTGTTGCCATTGTTCAAGTTGTTGTTGCAAATCTTGCTTTTCTGTTTCATTGGTACTTTTGGCTATCTTATTCATTAGCTCAATTATTTTAGGATGCTGTTTATGCGTAAGTTGACGATAACTTGCAAGCGCACGATCAAGTAAAGCAATCGCTCGTTGCGGTTGTGCTCCACCTAAACCTAAACTATCTCGATACTTACTGGTTAAATGTATCGCTTCTTCAACAGCATCTTCATCAACTTCAATTTTATGGTATGCAGATAGCTCTTTAGCAACACTAGAAACGATCGATCTTAAATCATCCCCAATCGGCTCTTTAACATCATAAAGAGTGTAAAGCTCTGGCATGTTTGTGCTGGCTTTTAATACATTACTCAATTTATCATCGCGGACTTCTAAAATAACTTGGAAATTATTTGCTTTGTCTGCGTTATTTAATGCATTGATAAAATGAGCATTGCCAGTATTATGTGCTGCTTCTAAAAAATTAGCCGTATCAGTAATAATCAATACGGATTCTGGAGTTTGCATTAGCTTTTTTAAAATACTTTGAAACTCATTGTTTATCTTAGCGCTATCACCACTAGAAAAAAGCGCATCACAATTTAACCAAAACAGTTTTTTTACAATCAAATCAAACGGTGTATCTGGACTGTTTTTAGCTGCTTGCAAACCAAGGGTAAGCATTGAAACACCGACACCAGCAGGACCTGTTAGCAAAAGTGAATTTGATGATTTTCGTATAAGAATAGATGATATTCTTTCTAAATCATGTTCCCGACCCACTAAAGTAAAATTAGGGTATTGCGCTAAATATTCACGCCCTCTAACTAAATACATTGTGCATTCCTTTATTATAGTTTAAAGGGAGAGGCAGTTTGCGAGCTCTCTTTTTTATTCTCAGATTTTTCTGATAAAACATCACCTGTCACAGCAATAAATTCTCGCGTATCACTTTGAACATCTTTAGACATTCTTTCAATTTCTTCTAAATTTGCTCGCATTGTTTCTAATGCTGAACGTGTAATTTCAGTAGCTTCTTTTTGGGTGTCACCAAATTCTGCTAAGTTCTGTAACATCGCTTCTAAATCATTATTAATTTCATCACGACCAGTTGCAATTCGGATGGCTTCATTTTTAGCTATGTCATTTGTTACTCGTGTCATTTCAGCTAAAGTATTACCTGCCATAGATTGCGCCTCATTAATTGCTGCTGAGTTAACAGCAGTAACCACAACACTAAGTTGTGAAGCAACCGATGCAATTCCTCGTGAATGCATTGCTCTGGCACTTTCAACTTGTTTTTTGGTTGCAGCTTGCATATTGCGAATTTTAATGGCTTCAGTTGTTAATTCACCATAGGTTTGCATGGTATCAACCGTTGCTGTTGATACAGTATCGATATGTTCATCTAAATTGCGTCTAGCTTCATCAAGCTTCATTGATTCTAATAGGTTGTCGCCAACATCTTTATGCTCAAGCTCTTCTCTACGTTCACGGTGAACTTTCTCAACTTTTTTAGTCGCTTCGTTCATAATGGCATAAATTTGTATCATATTGCCATTATTATCGCTAAGCCCTTCTATTTGTTTAACCATTTTTTCAAGGTGATTACGAATTGCACCAAAACGTTCTTTGCCTTGATTAACAAATTTTAATGCCGATTCAACCATATCAGCTTGGCGTAATGTATGCTGTTCTGAAGTTAGGTTCAGTAACTCCTTTAGTTTTTCAACATCGATTGAATCCTTGCGTTGTTCGTGGCGTTGTGCAATTTCTATCTGAATATCACTTAATTCTTTTTGTTTATTTTGTATTTGCTGTTGTAACTGTACAATAGTTTCCTCATTAACAGTGATTTTAGCTTGTGATGCAACTTTAATTTTTCCTAAACCAAAAAATTTCCTATCATTTTGTAACAAAACGATTTCTTTTTGCAAATTAGTTATTTTCTCTTCAATACTAGTAATTTCGCTTTGCACACTTGCTTGTTGCGCTATCTTTTCTTCATCCCATTGTTGATCAGCTTTTATTTGCGCTAAAGCATTTCGAGTCTCACCATTTTGGCGTAAGTTATACAGTGCGTCTGTAAGTTCAGTAAGTGGTTTAATTTTTTCAATAAAGTCATTAAGGTCATTATTAAAGTCAGAATATACCCGCTGTAACTCAGCAAACACTTCGGTATCAGTCATTTCGATGCGCTGTTTAGACATCTCTTCTGAAATGGATTGTAGATATTCTTTAAATGTATCAAATTCTTGAATTTTGGCTCTATCAGCTTCTTTATTATCAGTAAATTCTAAAATATGAGTGACTTCTTCTACTTTCTGTTCAAGTGAAAGGTTATCTGAAAAAATAACTTTAAAAAAAGTATTTTGTTGAATATTTGAAAGCGGATTTTCTACTTTAGCGCTTTTTTGTCGTTGCCTAACTGAAGAATCATTTTGTTCGGTACTAGTTACTTTTCTCTTAGAAGATACACTCATTGTTTTTTTCCTTATTATTTAACTATTTTAAATCCTATTTCAAATGAAAAGGAGAAAGTTTGGAATAATTAATTTACACTTATAGAAAAGACAAACTCCATCTTTTCATCATGTTATTATCTATTTAACAGTTTATTTTGACAAGTAAAACTGCTATTGATAATAAAAAAGGAAAATGAGCAACATATATAATTTAAACCATTTACTGGCATATAAAAGTATTATCTAAGCTTCATATTTAACTTTAATCAATTTAACGGCGTATTTTTAATTTGTTTTATTTGGTAAAAATAAGGCAAGAAATTAATAAGAAAAAACCACTCGCATGAACGAGTGGTTTATATTGATAAATTTAAGGAGTAGCAACAGATGAGGTTACATCATTCCGCCCATACCACCCATGCCGCCCATACCACCAGCGGCACCTAAATCAGCTTTATCATCTTTAGGTAAATCAGTAACCATACATTCAGTAGTAATCATAAGACCGGCAACAGACGCTGCGTATTGTAATGCACTACGAGTTACTTTAGTTGGATCTAAGATGCCCATTGCAATCATATCACCATACTCTTCAGTTGAAGCATTGTAACCATAGTTACCTTTGCCGCCTTTAACCGCATTAACCACAACTGATGCTTCTTCACCACAGTTAGTCACGATTTGACGTAATGGCGCTTCCATTGCACGAAGGGCCACTTTTATACCTACGTTTTGATCTTCGTTAGCACCTTTAAGTTCTAAAATCGCTGATGCAGCACGAACAAGAGCAACACCACCGCCAGCAACAACACCTTCTTCAACTGCTGCACGAGTAGCGTGTAACGCATCTTCTACACGCGCTTTCTTCTCTTTCATTTCAACTTCAGTTGCTGCACCAACTTTAATTACTGCAACACCGCCAGCTAATTTAGCAACGCGTTCTTGAAGTTTTTCTTTATCATAATCAGAAGTAGATTCTTCGATTTGTTTACGAATTTGTTCAACACGCGCATTAATTAAAGACTCTTCACCAACGCCATCAATAATGGTTGTATTATCTTTATTGATAACAACACGTTTAGCTTGACCTAAATCTTCAAGTGTTGTTTTTTCAAGCTCTAAACCAATTTCTTCTGAAATTACAGTACCAGCAGTTAAAATTGCAATATCTTGTAACATAGCTTTACGACGATCACCAAAACCAGGTGCTTTAACAGCTGCAACTTTAACAATACCGCGCATAGTATTTACAACTAAAGTCGCTAATGCTTCGCCTTCAACATCTTCCGCAATAATTAATAATGATTTACCTGCTTTAGCGACCGCTTCAAGCACTGGTAATAATTCACGAATATTAGAGATTTTTTTATCAGCTAATAAAATATATGGGCTATCTAATTCAACTGTTGCTGTTTCAGCTTTGTTAATGAAGTATGGTGATAAGTAACCACGATCAAATTGCATACCTTCAACAACATCAAGCTCATCTTGTAAACCTGTGCCATCTTCAACAGTAATAACACCTTCTTTACCTACTTTCTCCATTGCTTGTGCAATTAATGTACCAACAGTTTCATCCGAGTTAGCGGAAATTGTACCTACTTGTGCAATTGCTTTAGAATCGGCACATGGCGCAGATAATTTTTTAAGTTCTTCAACAGCAGCAACAACCGCTTTATCAATACCACGTTTTAAATCCATTGGATTCATACCCGCAGCAACAGCTTTTAAACCTTCATTAACAATCGCTTGAGCAAGCACAGTTGCAGTAGTTGTACCATCACCTGCTGCATCATTTGCTTTAGAAGCGACTTCTTTCACCATTTGTGCGCCCATATTTTCGAATTTATCTTCTAATTCTATTTCGCGAGCAACAGAAACACCATCTTTAGTAATAGTTGGTGCACCAAATGATTTATCTAATACTACATTACGTCCTTTTGGACCTAAAGTTACTTTAACTGCATCGGCTAATACATTAACGCCTTGAAGCATTTTGATGCGAGCATCGTTACCAAATTTTACATCTTTAGCTGCCATCTTCGTATTTCTCCTAAATTCTGTCTATAGTTTAATTATTTGCCAGTTATGCTTGAACAATGGCTAAAATATCGCTTTCAGATAAGATAAGCACTTCTTCGTTATCGATTTTTTCTGTTTTAACGCCATATCCTTCGTTAAAAATTACGATATCACCCACTTTCACATCTAATGGCTGTACTTGACCATTTTCTAAAATGCGACCATTACCAACTGCTAAAACCTCACCTCGTGTTGATTTACCAGCAGCTGAACCAGTTAACACGATACCACCCGCTGATTTTGATTCTACTTCTTTGCGTTTAATGATCACGCGATCATGCAATGGACGAATTTTCATTAGTTATCTCCTAACACTAATTTTAATTAAAACAATTATTATCAATAAATCATACAATTATGATTTTCAAATGTAGTGCAAACTATATGGGGACAATTTTAAATTCTTCAAGGGAAGAAAACTAAAAAAAGTCTAATTGATTATTTATCAATCATCTTTACGTTTGAATTCACCTTCAATAATATCACTGTCTTGATAATGTGTTTGCGATGATGAAAATTGAAATCTCATCGGTATTTTTCGAACTATAAATTCTACAATATAATCTTGAACACAGGGAATTAATAAAATTGCGCCAACAACATCAGTTAAGAAACCAGGTATAAGTAAGAAAAAACCAGAAAAAAGCAAAGATACACTTTTTATAATTTCAGCTTTAGCACTTTGATTATTGGCGATTTTTTGTTGCATAATACTTAGATTTTTCAAACCTTGTGTTTTAACTAATGAAAAACCAAGAATTGACGTTGCAATAATACAGGTTAATGCAAGTAAAACACCAATTGAATTTGCAACAGCTATAAAAATACTGATTTCGAAATAAACATAAATAAAAAAGAGAATAAAACCAACAAATCGCATATAACAATTCCTATAAGCACAAAGGGATAGTATTAGAAATTAGCTATTAATATGAAGATGATTAGCTAATTTTCAACCAAACAATAAATATTTTTTAAAAAATTTTACAAAAGGGATTGACTGGCAATTACAAATCATGTTTAATATGCACCCATTGTTGCCCGGATAGCTCAGTCGGTAGAGCAGGGGATTGAAAATCCCCGTGTCCGTGGTTCGATTCCGCGTCCGGGCACCAATCACCAAATTCTAAGACCTGCTTCTAGCAGTTTTTTTTATGCCTAAGGCCTTTTCAGATAAGCCTTTCACCTTGTTGTACTCCTCTACAGTGTTCAATTGAAATTAAGCTAAATCAAGTAATAAATTAATTTTATATTATTAATTTAATGATTATTTTATTTACAATAATTATAATACATTCTATAAAAATCAATTATTAAGCTACAAGCTCTATAATAAATTTAAAACTAAACATAAATTGAGAACAAATCAAAGAATATATTTATATGTTCTTTTTTAGTCATACCTTTAATATGAATTGAAATTGGCACTATTTTTGCATGCTATATCGGTTACACAGTATTTAGCTACCGTTATGCTTGTGTTAGAAATTATTTTCAATAAAAAATGGAATGTTATTGTAAATTCTTAGGCAATATCGTAATTTTAATTATGGTGCATTTTGCACCATATTAGTGCAATAGATAGCGAAAATATGAATTTAAACAAAGTAAAAGTTAATTGATGTAACAATCAAAATTAGAGCGTTTTACTAAATCTGTATTTAAAAAATATTAGAAATACGAAGATTTTAACTTTGTTTAATTATGACAAAATAGGTTTACTGTTAAATAATTGGGGTGGTTTTATGAGTAATCTAAGGAAATATAAACATAAATTTTTGTTGGGCGCGGGGCTAATAACGATGCTTGCTAGTGCACAACTTCATGCTGCAGGGACGTTAGTTTATTGTGCAGAGGCTTCACCTGAAACATTTAGTCCACAGTTAGTGACAAGCGGTATTTCAATGGATGCTAGTGCAGTTCCTGTTTTTAACCGTTTGGTGGAATTTAAATTAGGTACTACCGAAATCGAACCTGCTTTAGCAAAATCTTGGGATATTAGCCAAGATGGGTTGACTTATACTTTCCATTTACGCGATGATGTTAAGTGGCATAGCAATAAAGAATTCAAACCAACACGAAACTTAAATGCTGATGATGTTATTTTTACATTTATGCGACAGAAAGATAAAAATCATCCTTATCACAAAGTTTCTGGTGGACAATATGAATACTTTGAAAGCATGGGATTCCCAGATTTAATCAAAGAAATTAAAAAGATTGATGACCATACTGTTGTATTTGAATTAAACCATCCAGAAGCCCCTTTCTTGGCTGATTTAGCAATGTCATTTGCTTCCATTTTATCAGCTGAATATGCCGATGCTATGCTTAAAAATGGCACACCCGAAAAAGTTGATTTAGTCCCCATTGGCACAGGACCGTTTACTTTTGTTCAATACCAAAAAGATTCAAGAATTCTTTATAAAGCCAATCCCGATTATTTTGGACCTAAAGCCCAGCTTGATCGTTTAGTGTTTTCAATTACACCAGATCCAGCAATTCGTTATGCCAAGTTACAAAAAGGAGAATGTCATGCGATGCCATATCCAAATGTAGCTGATATTGAACGAATGAAATCTGACAAGAATATTGTTGTTAAAGAAATGGCTGGAGTTAATATTGGTTATTTAGCCTATAATATGGATAAGCCACCACTTGATAACTTACAAGTTCGTCAAGCATTAAATATGGCCGTGAACAAAGATGCGATTATAAAAGCTGTTTTTCAGGGTGCGGCAGAACCCGCTAAAAACTTTATTCCACCATCAATGTGGGGTTATAACGATGAAGTAAAAGATTATCCTTATGATCCAGAACAAGCAAAAGAGTTATTAAAATCAGCGGGATTAGAGAAAGGGTTTACTATCAATTTATGGGCAATGCCAGTACAACGTCCATATAATCCAAATGCACGCCGTATGGCTGAAATGATTCAAGCTGATTGGGCTAAAATTGGTGTAACCGCTAAAATTGTGAGTTATGAATGGGGAGAATATCTATCTCGTATTCGTGATGGTGAACATGATGCGGTGTTAATGGGATGGTCGGGAGATAATGGTGACCCTGATAACTTTTATTCTGTTTTAATGAGTTGTGATGCGGTTAAAGCAGGTTCAAACTATTCACACTGGTGTTATAAACCATTTGATGATTTATTACAGCAAGCTCGCATTGAGCCTGATCATGAAAAAAGGGTTAAGCTTTACAAACAAGCGCAAGTTGAGATGCATAACCAAGCGCCTGCATTAATGATTGCTCATTCAATGATTTATCTACCGATACGTAAAGAGGTTAAAGGCTATATTATGGCTCCTTTAGCATTACATAATTTTAACCAAGTTACGCTTGAAAAATAATATTCCTTGCGATTAACCACCTGTGTGGTTAATCGCTACATTAGGTTTGATTGAGTACTATAAATATATTTATATAAAATTATCTATTTTATAAACGATAGTTTAGAAGCAATATTTAAGAGCCACTACATGTTTCAATTTATTTTAAAACGGTTAGGTGTACTTATCCCGACTTTTATCAGCATTACACTGCTGACTTTTATTTTCGTTCACCTTATTCCTGGTGATCCGATTACGATACTTGCAGGAGAGCGAGGTTTAACACCAGAACGCCATGCTGAACTAATAACACAATTTGGTTTAGACAAACCACTGTATGAGCAATATTTTCAATACATTATAGGCATGTTTCATGGCGATTTAGGCATCTCTTTTAAAAGCCAAATTCCAGTATGGGATGAATTTGTACCCCGATTTAAAGCAACTTTTGAGCTTGGATTTTGCGCGATGTTGTTTGCAATTAGTTTTGGGATTCCAATTGGCGTGCTTGCAGCAGTAAAACGCGGTTCAATATTTGATCATACAGCAATAGGTTTGTCTTTAACGGGTTATTCCATGCCAATTTTTTGGTGGGGAATGATGCTCATTACGTTAGTTTCTGTGCATTTAAATTTAACTCCGGTATCAGGTCGTGTTAGTGATATGCTTTTCTTAGACGAAAGTAAACCTTTAACCGGATTTATGTTAGTTGATACTTTATTATGGGGTGAAAAAGAAGATTTTATAGACGCAGTTACTCACTTAATTTTACCTGCCATTGTATTAGGTACCATTCCATTAGCGGTCATTGTCCGCATGACCCGTTCTTCTATGTTAGAAGTATTAAGTGAAGATTATATTCGAACTGCACGAGCTAAAGGCGTTAGTCGAATGCGAATCATCCTTATTCATGCATTACGCAATGCGATGATCCCTGTGATGACTGTCATCGGTTTACAAGTTGGTACAATGCTTGCTGGTGCAATATTGACCGAAACCGTCTTTTCATGGCCAGGAATTGGTCGTTGGTTAATTGAAGCGCTACAACGTCGAGATTATCCCGTAGTGCAAAGTGGTGTTTTACTTGTTGCGGTCATGATTATTTTGGTGAATTTATTAGTTGATATGTTGTACAGCGTTATCAATCCGCGTATTAGACATAAATAAGAGTGTGTTTACAGATGAATAAACAGGTTATTACTGAATCGACCAATACGAAAGACATCAGTTTGGTTGAGCCTAAGCCATTAACGCCTATGCGTGAGTTCTGGTTTTATTTTTCAAAAAATAAAGGCGCTGTCGTTGGATTAGCCTTCATTATTATTGTTGTTTTACTCGCTATTTTTGCTAATTTAGTTGCACCACATTCTCCTTCTGAACAATTTAGAGATGCCTTATTAGCGCCACCTGTTTGGATGAAAGATGGTAGCTGGCAATTTATTTTAGGAACAGATGATGTGGGGAGAGATATCTTATCGAGGCTCATTTATGGTGCTCGTTTATCTTTATTAGTTGGTTGCTTGGTCGTCATCATCTCATTGATTTTAGGGATTACAGTAGGATTGATTGCCGGTTATGTAGGTGGTTTTTTAGACAACATCATTATGCGTGCTGTCGATATCATGCTTGCTTTACCCAGTTTATTACTTGCACTTGTTTTAGTTGCGATATTTGGCCCATCGATTGTTAATGCCTCAATCGCATTAGCTTTTGTTGCGTTACCTCATTATATCCGTTTAACCCGCGGAGCAGCGCTTGCTGAAATTAATAAAGACTATGTGATTGCCTCCCGAGTTGCTGGGGCTGGTGCTTTACGGCAGATGTTTATAAATATTCTGCCAAACTGTTTAGCACCATTAATTGTGCAAGCTTCATTAGGATTTTCAAATGCGATTTTAGACATGGCCGCATTAGGTTTTTTAGGTATGGGTGCACAACCACCAACCCCTGAATGGGGAACAATGCTTGCTGACGTATTGCAATTTGCACAATCTGCATGGTGGGTAGTCACCTTTCCGGGCTTAGTAATTTTAATGACAGTGTTAGCTTTCAACTTAATGGGAGATGGTTTGCGAGACGCGCTTGATCCTAAATTGAAGCAGTAATGGAGATACAGTCATGGCACTATTAGAAGTAAAAGAATTATCTGTTCAATTTGGTGGATTTAAAGCGGTAGACCACATTAGTTATGACGTTGAACAAGGACAAGTTGTTGGTATTGTGGGTGAATCAGGCTCAGGCAAGTCAGTGAGTTCACTCGCCATAATGGGGCTAATTGATTTACCGGGTAAAGTCAATGCCAATGCATTACATTTTGATGGTAAAGACCTGCAACAGATCTCAACCAAAATGCGTCGTAAAATTGTGGGTGCAGATGTGGCAATGATCTTTCAAGATCCGATGACGAGCTTAAACCCATGTTTTACGATAGGTTACCAAATCATTGAAACCTTGAAAATTCACCAAGGTGGCAGTAAAAAGGCACTCAAAGCAAGAGCGATTGAACTGCTTAAATTAGTGGGTATTGCTGATGCGGAAAATCGATTAAATGTTTATCCGCATCAGTTATCTGGTGGAATGAGCCAACGCGTCATGATCGCAATAGCCATTGCATGTAATCCAAAACTCTTAATTGCTGATGAACCAACAACCGCGCTTGATGTTACAATTCAAGGGCAAATTATCGAGTTATTGCTTGAGTTGCAACGCAAAAATAACATGGCATTAGTTCTTATTACACACGACTTAGCGCTAGTTTCTGAGGCTGCGCAAAAAATTATTGTGATGTATGCTGGACAAGTCGTTGAAATAGGTGATGCTGAAATTATCTTTAAAAAACCATTACACCCTTATACACAAGCATTATTACGCTCGCTGCCTGAATTTACGCAAGACAAAGAGCGATTAGCATCATTAGCGGGTGTCGTTCCAGGAAAATATGATCGGCCAACGGGCTGTTTACTCAATCCGCGTTGTCCTTATGCTACCGAACGCTGTTATACCGAAGAACCCGCATTAATGAGTTATTCTGCAACTAGAAAAGTAAAATGCCATTATCCATTATCAAGCGAAGGGATACCACAATATGAACAATAATATGGAAAATAAAGAATTACTGCTTGATGCCCGAAACCTGACAAAATATTATCATGTTAAAACGGGATTCTTTTCTGAAGCTAAACAAGTTAAAGCCGTTGACGGTGTATCTTTTACATTAGGTAAAGCCAAAACACTGGCGATTGTTGGTGAATCGGGTTGTGGTAAATCCTCATTAGCAAGATTATTGACCATGATCGAAAAGCCCACATCAGGAGAACTTTATTTTAAAGATCAGAATCTGTTGGATGATGACCTGCAAGCTCAAAAATTGCGTCGCCAAAAGATCCAAATTGTTTTCCAAAATCCATACTCATCACTCAACCCACGCAAAAAAATCGGTTCCATATTAGAAGAACCGCTAATTATCAATACCGATTTAGCAGCCAATGATCGTAAAGCAAAAGTACTATCAATGATGAAAAAAGTTGGATTAAAAGAAGAGTTTTATAATCGTTATCCGCATATGTTTTCAGGGGGACAACGTCAACGCATTGCTATCGCAAGAGGTTTAATGCTTGATCCTGAAATAGTGGTTGCTGATGAGCCCGTTTCAGCACTAGATGTTTCTGTGCGTGCACAAGTGCTAAATCTGATGATGGATCTACAGCAAGATCTAGGTTTATCTTATGTTTTTATTTCTCATGACCTTTCGGTTGTTGAACATATTGCTGATGACGTAATGGTGATGTATTTAGGGCGTTGCGTTGAACAAGGGCGGAAAGATGAAATCTATCGTAACCCTGAACATCCATACACTCAAGCGCTATTATCAGCAACACCAAGATTAAATCCAGATCTTAGACGGGATAGAATCAAATTAGAAGGGGAATTACCAAGCCCTCTTAATCCTCCCTTGGGTTGTGCTTTTAACGCTCGGTGCCGTTTAGCATTTCCACGTTGCACAATTGAACAACCGCAACTTATTAATTATAACGAACATAAAATTGCTTGTTTCTGTATAGAGGAAAAAAATCATAATGGATAATAAAAGTGACAGTTAATTCTGTCACTAAATTCTATAATAAACCTACTTATTGTATTTTTCTTAATTACATAGAAATTGCCGATTGTTATATGTGAATGCCAAATCGATTAAAAAATATTGCCTCAAACTTATTAAGTAATAATGCTGAGAGCTGGATGAGTAAAACAAGCTCAATCTTTAAAACTTTTTACTACGCAATTTATTCCACACTCAATACCTAGTGATACGGCAACATAAACAGAATACAATAGTAAAAATTAAAAAATAGCAATTGATTATAAAAACAGCCCAAACTAACGAAGCTTGGGCTGTTTGCTTAATCACGCTTTAAACGTGATCCAAGGTTTAAGTTTTACCACAGACTGGATTAAATCAGCATTTTCTTGCGATTCGATTACAGGTGTGATCGGTTTATAAGCCGCAGGGGCTTCTTCACGTAGACGTTCCTCTTTTAAGGTAACACATTGCCATGGCAAATTAACTTTATCAGACACCACTTTTTTGCTACGCATTGATTGCCGTCTTTCAGCTCTACCCGCACCATGCGAGCAAGACCATAACCAATCTGAATTCCCTTTACCAACCGCCACATAAGAGTAATCGCCCATTGAGCCAGGAATTAATACTATTTCCCCTTGGTTAGCTGGCGTTGCTCCTTTGCGGTGAATATTCATGCCATGCTCAGGTAAAATAATATTATGCGAAATATCCACGATTAACTGACTATTATTGTGTTTAAAAATCGCCATGAATTCTTTACGTATCAATTCCGTGATAACAATTCGGTTGATCCAAGCATAACGAGCTGCAACGCCCATAGCTTGCAAGTAATTTTGAGCATTATCATCGGCCAAACCAAATAATCCTGATGTTGGATATTTTTCGTTTACTGGCCATAATTCTTTGGCTTTATCTTGCCAACGCTTGCCAATATAAAATCCCACATCTCGTGAACCAGTATGAATCATTATCACAACAGCATCTTTCTTTAGCCCCATTTGATAAGCTAAATGTCGATCAAGGATTTCATCAACAATTTGTAACTCAACAAAATGGTTACCTGAACCAACGGTACCTAAGCTTGCTGGGCGGATAATACTGCGTGACTCAAAAAAGGCCTCTGGCGCGTATTTGCTATCGGCGGTGATTAACGTCTGTCCTGATATTTGATTAATTTCGGCAAGTAATCGATTAACGTTAACCTCTTGCCACACCCCTTGTTGTGGTAGTGCTGCAATCCATTCTGCGATTCCTTGATCAAACAACGCTTGAAAGGATTGTGGCGTAACAGGAACATCTCGCTCATCTTGCAATAATACACGTTTTAGTTGCGCAATAATTGTTGATTTTTGGTCATGCACTTGATCATAACTTAAGCCCGTTGTTAAAAGGCGCATACCACAGTCAATATCAGTGCCAATAGCTGCTGGAATAATTAAATCTTCCGTTGTTGCCACAATACTGCCCACTGGCGCAATTGCACCTGGGTGAAAATCGGGAGTAGCTCGAGCGGCACACACGTGTCCTAAGCTATTAGGTACCTTGACCGATGCAAAATCCAGTAACTGCTTGACAGCTTTTTCTTCTAAAGGTAAAGCCTGCGGTAATAAAACTTGAGCGGTCGTATTTTGTTGATTAAAAGTATAAATATCATTATAAAAATGACTTTCAATCCCTAGTCGGGATAAACGTTTTTGTAAACGGGTAAATGTAGACATCATTGCCACCTAGAAAACAATAAAAAACGGTCTCCTCTGTTGAGAAGATAATTACTGTTTTCCTGCAGCAGCACGATTCAGGAAAGCGAACGCATTCTATACAAAAAATATTTAGCTGTAAAGGTAAAAATATTGATATTTAATAAACAATATATTAGCATCACGGGAGTTCATATCAGTATTAAATCAAAACATAAAATTTAAATGGGAAAATAATGAATTATTATGGGGATGGGGAAAAAGTTATGGTAACACCGTGCAAATCTGAAAAAGAATTGTTAGAACATTTTGGTTGTTATGGATTTGAAAAACAACTCAATTTTGATGAAAAAATTGGCGATAACAATTGGCAAATAGATATCAATCAAGGTGTTATTTATTTTGGTGATAATATAACCTTTTCTATTCAATTATTAGGTACTTTTTCTTTATCTTCTGAAACATGGCTTTGGTCTTGGAATAATGAAGCATCGCAGTTGCCCGCATCGGTTATTGAACAAGCGTTGAGTTTAAAAAGCTATGGTGAAAAAAATAATATTAATTTATTCACTACTGCTCAATTTGACACTACACAAGAAGAGTTATACAAAATAGGGGTAATTGCTACAGGAATGTTTAACACAAATGGATATTATCTTGCTAATTTTGGGCAAGGAATAGCATTGGTAACCATAAAAAAAGATCATATTAACTCAGAAAATAATAACCAGAATAAAACCTCTAAAATTTTGCCAAAATTTATAAAAAATCTGTTTGGTCGTTCTTCATCTGAAAGTGATAACCATGAGCAGAAAAATAATCAAAACCAAATTTTTGAAATATTTTCTCAATTTATTTCAAACTTTGATGTGGATCATTATCAGGCGCTTAAATACTATCTAATTGCTAAAGATTATCAAGTCAAACCAAGCAATTTGACAGCTCAAACAGAGCTTGTTGCAATAAAAGGTAAGCAAAGAATAATTGCTAAATTTGATGAACAATCTCGTTTAATTAGTTTAAATGTATAAATATAGTTGTCAGTAAAAATCTTTGCATTTATAGGATAGATGTTACCGATACATTGATTAAGGTTTATTAACCATATCCCAATTTAAACCAAACTTGGCCAAATATTTTTTTAATCGATCGGCATCATTGCTACGTTGTTTTTTTATGCGAGACACTGCGAACAATAGTCTGCCTGCTTCAGATAAACAGCTACTTTTTTGGCAGATTTCGATTACCTTTTCCAGTTGGTAGCGATCAAATTCATCTATTTCTAATGGAATTAAAGGATCATCTGACTTGAGTTTCCCCCAGTTTTGTTTTAAACGCAAAATTTCCTTTTCTACTTGTTCCAACGTAATATTGGCTTGTGGTGCTAACGTTGCCATTCGAATAATTGAGCTATTCAATTCACGGAAGTTGCCCAGCCATAAGGCTTCTGGAGAGGTAGCAAAGGCTAAATAAGCACGTCTTGATTGTTGATTAAAACGTGGCATGATGCCATATTCTTTAGCATAACGTGCCAATTCATAATCAATATTCGGTTCAATATCTTCTTTCCGTTCGGCTAAACTTGGCAGTTGATAACTCCACAAGTTAATTCTGGCGAACAGATCTTCTCGAAACTCACCTTGTTTTATTGCCTGTTTCAGATCTTTATTCGTGCCAGCGATTAACTGAAAATCACTCTGTATCGGTTTATCACTGCCAAATGGATAAAATTGCTTTTCTTCAATCGCTTTTAATAACATGGCTTGCTCATCAAGCCCAAGTTCACCAATTTCATCTAAAAATAATACTCCCCCGTCAGCATTTTTAAGTAATCCGCTACGAGCAAAATTTGCACCGGTAAATGCGCCTTTGACATGGCCAAATAAGGTTGACATTGCACTATCACCTCGTAAGGTGGCGCAGTTAATTTCGACAAATTGACCGTTAATTTGATGATTAGTGTGTTTTAGTAAATAAATTTGTTTAGCTAAAAATGATTTACCAGCACCTGTTGGCCCACACAATAAAATAGGAGCATGCGATCGGCTGGCAACCTGTTCTATTTCAGCAATTAATTGATTAAATTGTTGGTTACGAGTAGCGATACCAGATTTTAACAGATCCGTTGCTTGAATGGCATATTGTTGAAAACGGGTTAGGATTTTATCATAACGATGCAAATTCAAATCGATGATATTCATTTTACCATAAGGTACTTGCGCAATGAGATCGGCTTCCTCTAAGTTATATTTTTTTTCCATTATCTCCTTTTTGGATGGTGGAGACATTTGTAATAATTTAGCTGGGTAATAGCGCGATTCTGCTAGCAAAAACCAACAAATCTGTGCAACATGCGTACCAGTTGTGATATGCAAATAATACTCTTCTTGTTCTGAATTAAATGAGTAGTTTTTCGAAATATCAAAAAGGCAGGTATAAACTTGTTCAAAATCCCATGGATCATCTATATTTACTGCAATTGGCCTTACTTCAATTTGTGGTGATAAAATTTTAATATCTTTAACAACTTCACAAAGCAGATGATAATCGTTTTGATAATAGAGTAATTCAAATCGAGTTAGTGGTAGATCAGATCGATGACATAAATCAATAGTCGGTCGCCATTGTAACCATCGTCGTTTACCTTTACTACGTTGATCCAGTACATTTCCTAAAAAACCAAATACTATATTCTTTTTCATTTTTATAAATATTTATAACTTTTTAGAATAAATTATAAAAAATTAATCAACCAAAATCTATTAAATTTCTATTTTCATCTATTTTAAACTTATTTTTGTTTTTTTAATCAAAACAATACTAATTATTTTTACCATTTTTTAATTTTTGGCACGCTTTTAGCAGTATTTATATACGGAATCACAAAAAAAGATTTTATCGCCCAAAGGGGGAATAAAATCCAAAAATAAAATAGAGCTTATAAACTTAGCAACTTAGCATTGCATGAAATTAAGAAGGAGTGAAAAAATGAGACAATATGAAGTATTAAAAACCGAAAATAC
Source organism: Gilliamella sp. Nev5-1 (assembly GCF_001690895.1). NCBI lineage: Bacteria > Pseudomonadati > Pseudomonadota > Gammaproteobacteria > Orbales > Orbaceae > Gilliamella > Gilliamella sp. Nev5-1. The sequence continues at coordinate 85,296 of NZ_LZHO01000011.1, forward strand.
TAAGCCGATAAAAATGTGGACAAAAGGTGTACCAGTAGAGCTTGAAGCTAAAGAACAACTATTAAAATTGGCACAATTACCGTTTATTTTTAAACATATCGCTGTAATGCCTGATGTGCATGTAGGTAAAGGATCAACTATCGGTAGCGTGATTCCTACTATTGGTGCAATTATACCTGCTGCGGTTGGTGTAGATATTGGCTGTGGAATGATGGCAGTACAAACTTCATTAACCAATGCTGATCTACCTGACAAACTAGCACCCTTACGTTTAGCGATTGAAAAAGCCGTACCGCATGGTTTAACGCCAAAAAAAATAGGTCGCGATCAAGGTAGTTGGCAAAATCCACCATTAATTGTGGATCAATATTGGCAACAGCTATTACCAGAATTTGAAAAGCTGACTGAAAAATATCCACATTTTTTAAATACTAATAACTACCATCATTTAGGGACATTAGGAACAGGTAATCATTTTATCGAAATTTGTTTGGATGAAACTGATCGGGTTTGGATTATGTTACATAGCGGTTCACGTGGTGTGGGTAATGCTATTGGAGAGTATTTTATCAAAATAGCTAAACAAGACATGGCTACTTATTTTATTGATAACTTTTTACCAAGCCAAGATTTAGCCTACTTTGTTGAAGGCACTGAGCATTTTAATGATTATCTTATGGCGGTAAATTGGGCTCAAGAGTTTGCCCGTTTAAATCGTGAAGCGATAATGCATAACACAATTAAAGCCATCGGTAATACACTAAATATTGAGTTTATTAGTCATCTACAAGCAGTTAACTGCCACCATAACTATGTTCAAAGAGAGCATCATTTTGGTCATAATATTTTTGTGACACGCAAAGGAGCGGTATCAGCTCGTAAAGGTGAGCTAGGGATTATTCCGGGCTCAATGGGCGCTAAAAGCTATATTGTCCGTGGACTTGGTAATGAAGAAAGTTTCTGTTCATGCTCACATGGTGCAGGGCGAGTTATGAGCCGAACAGCGGCAAAAAAACAATTTACCATTGAAGACCAAATCAAAGCCACCGCACATGTTGAATGCCGTAAAGATGCTGATGTGATTGATGAAATACCAATGGCATATAAAGATATTGATGCGGTAATGACTGCCCAAAATGAACTGGTCGAAATTGTCCATCAATTACGGCAAGTCGTGTGTGTGAAAGGGTAAAAAATATCGAGGAGTAATCCTCGATATTGGTGGAAATAAAAAGATTAACAGTCTTAATTATATCAATGGTTATCTAAAAGAATGCATTACTATCGAGATTATTCCATTTGATTTAAATAACTAATTAATCAATCTAACAAAGGATTAACGATGAAAGAAAATACTCAAAATTCAACGATAGCCACCTCAAATAGGGCGACTATTCAACCATTTCCAATAGTATGGGATAACAATAAAATCAGTATTTATCAGTTTTTACTACCTTTGAAGCTCTACTGAATCCTTTGCATAATTAATGGAAATAGGAACATTTGTTAAACCTAACAATGACGTTTTTTGCGCTGAACTTAACTCTGTTGATAATAGATTTATTATCTCATCATGATCAATTAAAGAATCATCCTCCCTGAGTTTATTTATATATTCCTCAAAATTATGGGTAATAAGCTCTAAAATATTGTCTGGATAGCTTTCTCTTATAAACTCTAGATGTTGCTCTTCTATCTGTTCATAAAATGCACTATTATTTTAAATTAATAATCCCCTTAACCGCTCTCACGGTAATGCCCAAAATCTTCGCAATATTTTCAATCGATACGCCCTTTTCCAGTAATGCATTAATTAGTATTTTCTTTTCAGATTCAGCTTTTTCTCGACGAGCTTTTTCTGCTTTTGCTTTCTGCTGAGCTGTTTTGGTCTTATCCCTCTCAACCGCTAATTTTTCTTTTGCAATTTGTTTTTCTTGTTTACGGATGCGTTCAACTACTTGGTAAGTCGGAACATATTTCAGGCTTTGTTCAAGTTCTGCCATCAGTTTGATGCTGCGAAAGCTGATATAGGTTTTTGGGGTGATAATTAAGTGGTCGGTAAGTTCGATATTTAAAATATGGGCAACTTGAATTAAGCGGTCGGTGATGTCTTTATCGGCCGCTGAAGGGATCAGCGATCCTGACGGGTGATTATGCACCAAAATCACCCGTGAGGCGTTTTTCATCACCGCAACGCGAAACACGTTCATTGGCTCAATGTTGACCGATTTATACGATCCAAGCGCAATTAGTTCAATATACAGGATATAACCCGCTTGATTCATACCAATAATCCAAAGATGTTCCTTTTCTTGGTCGATCTTGTTTTCACGCAATAACACACGCTGCATAATACTGTACACGTCGTCCGTGCTTTCAATATAGCGTTTGTCATGTTTGGTTAGTTTAATATCCATCTTATCGCCTTGTAAAATCAAACGAAAAATAATATAGCATATTCTGTTTATGCTGGGCAGTCGTTAATCAAATAATTCCACCTGTTCACTTTTTAGGTTATATTATTTGTAAAAAATATTCAGGATTCTATACCGTTTCAAAGGAGATCAACAATGTATCACGCTATTTTACCCGAAGAGCAGCATTCTGCTGCTAAGCGCTTTTTGCAACGAGTCCCGTCATTAATCGCAACAAGTTCATTATGTCGACGCCTTAAGCCTGTCGCATTACTGATTGACATTGCGCCCATGACGTTAATTGCTCTGCCACATAGCTTGATTGCCAATAAATTTCATCTTTCACCACGAGCTGCTCAAAGGCGAGATAACGTTATTCGTCAGTGGCTAGCGCAGTATGAGCCAGATCTTTATCAAGCAATACTGAATCTTACACAAACGATGCCGGTAGAAGTGTCTAGACAAGCTCAGGCATTTAAGTTATGGCTGACCAAGCTGCTTGGTACGTCAGTTATGCCTTGCGATTATTGTGGATCGCTTAGTACAGTTCGCATTGGGCACCGCCTTAATTTTCGTTGCCGAACCTGTCGCCGAACGTTTAATCCTCTCAAAAAGTATTATCTTGATAAATTATCTCATTGTGAACTGTGGTTACCTTTTGTTGATTTATTACTACAAGGTGAGACATTTAAAACGATTAGCCAGCAATTGGGAATTAATACCGATACCGTCGCTAAGTGGCAACGTTATTTTTTGGAGATAATGGAATTACAAGGATTTTTGGCATTAGCTAACTATTATCAAATAAAGCGATGTCAACGTTATCGTCAAACATGGTTAGACATGCACACTGGCGACACGTTTTTACCCGCTAGCAAATCGCATTTTAGCTCTAAATCATCATAATGTTTAATGCATTTGTAAAAAAGATTCAGGATTCTATACCGTTTCAATCATAAATTATTATGCTCAATGATTTGTTAATGGTAATAGGCAAAAGACTTTAGCATCCTTAAAAGTGTTAAAATTTAGATATAAATTAGAATAAATAACCTAAAGGAGTAGAAAACAAAAATTAGCAGAATTAGCACAAGCTACATGATATCCATAGGCATTATACCTGTAATCAGGTGTGGGGATTTCCATTACCGAATAGTGATTATGATGTGCGTGGATAAGCGACACGATTTCTGAACTACATTTTAAGGCGGATAAGTTAGAGCGTTTTTTGTACAAAAATTGATAAACTTAAAATAAGACAAGAAATACAGGGCGGCAATCCAATCTGATGAGTGCCACAGTATAAAATAGGTGGGCGATGCTCTGGCTAATTCAGGTAATTAATTATTGCTTCAAAGCAAGCTTACTTGATATTTTTTGTATCCCACCAATAGAATAATGACAGCATAATAAAATTGCCGGATATATTATAAAATTAAGGGTTACCAGTGATGTAATACCTAAAAATCCCATAATAAAATCTAGATTAAAAACCGATTTATTAGCCTCATCCATAACTAACATGAAGACAATAGGTGACATTAAGGTAATTAGAATACCAAGTGGCACTCCGCACATCACTAAACCCATCGGCCGATTTATTTTATATAAAAGGAAGATTGAAATCAGAATAAAACAGAAATAACACAAACCATAACACATCAAATAATATAATTCTGGTGTGCGATGTTTTGCGATAATCATTCGATAACACCATTGGTAACTTAGATAGGCACCTATAAAATTAAACAATACGATAATTAATAAATTAATTATTTTCATTAGCTTGCCCTTTATTATCTTCAATTTCTTTTACAGCTTATGCCAAAGAGTCTGGTGGTATGTCCACACTTTTTAGTACAAAAAATAAGGTCATCGATTTCTTTTATATTCAATCGGCGACTGTCCATTTAATATTGAATGAAGCCTGTTATAATTAAACCAATCCACATAGTGATTAAATTCCAATTTAAGTTGCGCCAGTGATCAAAAATAGTATTTGGCATAAATTCTGGTTTTACGGCTTTAAATGTGCTTTCTGCAATTGCGTTATCATAAAGACAGCCTTTGCGACTTAACGACCGTTTAATTCCAAATGCTGTTAAGCATTTATCAATCAAATGATTATCAAACCCTTTTCCTCTATCAGAATGAAAAAACTCAATCGTCTGTAAGTTCATGGATATTTGACTCATCGCTTGCATGACCCGTGCCGCTGTTTTATGCCTGCCAGCACTTCGTCCCACTATTTCACTCAGCAATATATCTTGTGGTTGCTACGTCAATTGTCGCTGATAATAGAAACGATTTCCCGTTACATTTAAACATCGACATAATGCACGTAAACGGTATCGATTACCATTGTTTTTAACTTAGGTTACTTATATAAAAATTAATTTTTTCTACCCTTAATCTTAGCTAATTTATATACTGGAATAGACTTAAAATCATTATTTAGTGAATAATAATTAGAAATGAAAAAAATAATATTAATATTATGTATATCAATAAGCGCTATCTGCAATGCTAAGGAGCATTGTTCAAACAAAATAGAAGCTAAAAACTATTCGTTCGAGATTAATTCAAATTCGTATAACTTTATATCTTATCGTTGTGATGATGAAAATAATGAATTTTCAAAACCCGCTATATTAGAAGTAAAAGGTGATAATGTGGATTATCAACTTGAAAATTTGATTGGATCTTATCATTCACTTGATGTTCAATTTGCCAATTGGAATAATCAACCCGCATTATTTTACAAGCATGCAACAACAAATAATATTCAAGGCTACATTCCAATAACAATTCAAAACAACAGACTAACTATTGATTGTAGCTATGTTAAGAGACGGTTAATCAACTTGATGGAAACCCGATATTCTTATTGCACTGAAAGAAAGCAGATTAACAATATTAAAGATTTAAATGGTTCCTTGGCTCTTTTTGATCCTCGCCAATTAAATTCTTACTCCTATTTCCCTCACACTGATGAAAGTTTATTACATAAAAATTTTGATGTTTTCGTTGGTAAAGTGGGTGATATTAGTTTTTATCAACACTATCAATTAATTAAGGATTATGATTTAGATAAATATACAGTAATAATAGCAAATAAAGATAAGCAATATCATTTCAAAAATATCGAAGTATTTCAAAGAATTAAAGAATTAGGTGAATTTGAATACCAACATATGATTGGTTTAGATATTCTCAATTCTAACGGTAATTTTACTTTTTATGATATGGACAGGCTTTCAGATATACTGGATAACTCAACCGAAAAAAGCGATATTCATTCTTATATTCAACTAGAAAAAGTTCAACTTTATGAACAACCAGACTTTCAATATCCAACTTATAACTATTTAAAAAGAAACGATTTTGTCAAAATTTTAGATGTAGAATTAGACAATGAGAAACTCAAAAAAACTAACCTTTATGAAATTTATAAAATGAGAAAGCTCTTATGGTTTAAAGTGAGTTATCAAAGTGAAAAATATGGTGAAATAATTAATTGGGTACCATGGAATGCATTTTACGCCGACTAGTAATTGCACGCCTAAATAAGCATAGACTATCAACTAAAATGCCATAAATTTCTATAAAATAATTCTTAAATGCTGTTAGTTTGAGAAGTGGATAATATGATTAAGTGAAAGAATATGAAAACAATAAAATACATTATAGTGGCTATCTTATGTTTATCCAACTTTGTATTTGCCAACTATTTTTATCGAATCGAAATCAGAACGAATGGCAAGTATAAAGAAGAGTATTATTACAATTATAATAATGATTTTGCTGGTAATGCAACTTTATATATCAATAATATCACCAATCATCCTAAGCTTTTAACCGAAAATGAGGATGGCACAGAGTCTGATGATAATCTTTCAGCTGATAAAAGATTAGCGTCATTACCTAAAACAGAATTAGAAAGTGAACTGCAATTTGGATGCTTTTCGGACTCAGAATTAGATATATTTGAAAAAAAATCTAAAGAAATAGAATTTTTACAACACAAGACAACTAAAGATTACTATTTCAAAATCGTTTTATCTATAAAAGACTGCGCTTATAAAATGCTTGGCATTAATGTTTACCGAAAAAAAGACGGTAGTTTGTTACAAACAATTAATGATGCTGCTATTAGTGATTATGAATTTATGTCAATCGAAACAATAAAAAACGGTGATAGCACAGTAATTCATAGACCTGAAGGCACTGATGATTACAATTTTGATGGCATTGATAATGATTTTTTTATTTCTAAAACAACCGATGATGTAATGGGGGTACCTACTTTTCATCGTTTTTACTCCTTTGATAAGAACAAAGGAAAATTTGTTTATCTGAATTTAGAAGGGCTCGATATTTCTTTTGATGAAAAGAAACAACAAGCCATTCAGAAAAAAATTTGTCCAATTAAAGAAGATAACGACATTGTAATCACTAAAACTTTTCAATTTGACACTAAAAAACATAGCTATACCTTACTTAATTCGGTATGTAATTATAAAAGACGTAGCACGAATGATTCAGATAAAGTGTTTTCTCGTCAATGTACACAAAAAGAAGATAATTATTGCAAAAACGCAGATGAACTAGATGATGATTTTGGGTTTTAAATAATTCTAAAAAACAATGAATAACATCAAAATAAATTTGAAATATTTTTATATACGAGATAGCTTTAATTAAAGCAAGAAATAAATCAAGCTGAAATTGAATTAGAAAATAAGGTAATTGACGGAAAAACAAGATGATTAAACGATTCGCTTATTTAATATTCATCAACTTACTATGCCTATCTTTTACATCAAAAGCTGATGAGATAACACTTGAATCGATTCCTTCAACAGAAGGCGCAGGATTAATATGTCGCAAAAATAAGATTGAGATTAATATTTATGGTGAAACTTATCGTGGAAAAATTACCGTTATAAAAAACAGTAATAGATACCAAGTTATCTCAAATGCTGAATATTACAATGTCCCAATTTACTATCATGATGAAAATATAAAGTCAGAAGTAGTATTCACGGTTACTAAAAGATATTTTATACAGAATAAAAAAGTTGTTTCCGCAATATCATCAGATCCAATAGATAAGGAAAAAGCTGAAGAAGAATTATCATTAATATCTATAGCATTAAAAGAAGCCCATGAAAATAAAAAGTGTTTATCTTGGAATATTCAATAATAGTTAAAACAAGCTAATATATCTTGTTTTTATCCATACCCATGCTACTTGTGCTGAAAAGTTGAAAATATTATATACATAAAATAGCAACATTTTAGTAAATAAAAAACGCTCAGTTTTATAAAACCAAGCGTTTGCAAGGAAAAAAGATAAATTAGAATTCCATTAACTCTTTTTCTTTATCGGCCAGCACAGCATCTAATTTTTTGATTGCAGCATCGGTTGCTTTTTGGATTAAATCTTGTGCTTTACGCTCATCATCTTCAGATATTTCTTTATCTTTTAGCAATGCTTTAATTTGATCATTGGCATCACGGCGAATATTACGAATCGATACTCGACCTTGTTCTGCTTCATTACGAACAATTTTGGTTAAATCGCGACGGCGTTCTTCTGTAAGCGGTGGCAAAGGTACACGAATTACTGTGCCTGCTGACGCAGGATTAAGCCCTAAATCTGAAGTTAAAATCGCTTTTTCAATAGCTGGCGTTAATGATTTATCAAATACGGTTATAGCTAGTGTTCTTGCATCTTCAGCAACAACATTGGCTAGTTGACGAAGTGGCGTTGGGCTACCGTAATATTCAACCATAATGCCATCTAATAAACTTGGTGATGCGCGACCAGTTCTTACTTTAGAAATATGATTTTGAAATGCATCAATACTTTTTTCCATGCGCGTTTGCGCTTCTTTTTGAATCTCGTTTAACATAATAAAAGCCTTATTTAAGATAAAGATAATTAGCTGGTTACTGTTGCTTTGTTACTAATTAATGTTCCTTCTTGCTCACCTAATATGACGCGACGCAACGCACCTGGTTTATTCATATTAAACACACAAATAGGTAGATTATGATCTCTTGCTAATGTAAATGCCGCTAAATCCATGACTTTAAGTTCATCATCTAATACTTTTTCATAGTTAAGCGTCTTATAAAGTGTTGCATTCGGATCTTTTACAGGATCAGCTGAATAAACACCATCAACTTTGGTTGCTTTTAAAACAACATCTGCTTCGATTTCAATACCACGCAGGCAGGCTGCTGAATCCGTGGTAAAAAAAGGATTACCCGTTCCTGCTGATAAAATAACGACTCTACCATGACGAAGCAAGCTGATTGCTTCAGTCCAACGATAATCATCACAGACGCCATTTAATGGTATCGCTGACATTAAACGCGCATTAACTTCAATTCGGTGCAACGCATCACGCATCGCAAGACCATTCATAACCGTTGCAAGCATCCCCATATGATCACCAACCACTCGGTTCATCCCAGCTTTAGCAAGTCCTGCACCACGAAATAGATTACCACCCCCAATAACAACAGCAACTTGAACATTCATTTCAATCAGTTCTTTTATTTCTTGCGCCATACGGTCAAGAACAGTTGCATCAATACCAAAGCCTTCATCACCTTGTAGCGCTTCGCCACTGAGTTTTAGAAGAATACGTTTATAGAAAGGGGTCACCATATTGAAGTCTCACTATTTCGTTGTTTAATTACTCAATAAGCTAACAAATTAGCTTGTCGTAATTTTAAAATATTTTGTAGATAAACAAAACCGCCTTAACGGCGGTTTTTTGAAAAAATTAAGATTGTTTCGATATTGCAGCAACTTCTGCAGCAAAGTCAACTTCGACTTTTTCAATACCTTCACCTACTTCAAAGCGAATGAATGAAGCAACTGTGGCTTTCTTTTCTTTTAGTAAATCACCAACAGTTTTAGAAGGATCCATAACAAAAGCTTGGCCAGTTAATGATACTTCTCCAGTGAATTTACGCATACGACCTTCAACCATTTTTTCAGCGATTTCACGTGGTTTACCTGATTGCATTGCAATATCGATTTGAATGTTACGTTCATGTTCAACAACATCAGCAGGCACATCACTTGGATCAACATATTCTGGCTTGCTTGCTGCAATATGCATTGCAATATGTTTAACTAATTCATCATCAGCACCATTAGCTGCCACTAATACGCCAATACGAGCACCATGTTGGTAACTACCAACTACGTCACCAGAAATTTCAGCAACACGACGAATACCAATATTTTCGCCAATTTTAGCAACTAGTGCAGTGCGTTCTTCTTCAAATTTTGCTTGTAAAGCAGCAAGATCAATCATGCGATCATTTAAAGCTGCTGTTGCTACTTTTTCGCTAAATGCTAGGAAACCAGCATCTTTGGCAACAAAGTCTGTTTCACAGTTAACTTCTAAGATAACGCCATACTTTTTATCAGCAGAAATTTTAGAAATAATCACACCTTCAGCAGCAACACGACCTGCTTTTTTAGCTGCTTTGGCTTGACCTGATTTGCGCATGTTGTCAATTGCAAGTTCAATATCACCATTAGCTTCAACTAATGCTTTTTTACATTCCATCATACCTGCGCCAGTTCTTTCGCGCAGTTCTTTTACCATAGAAGCGGTAACTTCAGCCATTTTTTAATCCTCTATTTAACCATTGTGATGATTTTCATTAGAATGAGTGGACACTCAAGCATCCACCCGAAAATATTTGAGTTTTTACTCAGCTGCTGGTGCTTCTTCTACGAAGCTTTCTTCAGATACTGGAGATTGGTTTTGTTCACGACCAGAACGGACTGCCTCAGCAACCGCATTTACATATAATTGAATTGCGCGGATTGCATCATCATTACCAGGAACAATGTAATCAATACCATCAGGATCTGAGTTAGTATCAACAACAGCAATGACTGGAATACCTAAATTGTTAGCTTCTTTGATTGCGATATGTTCGTGGTCTGCACCAATAACAAAAATCACATCGGGTAAGCCACCCATATTTTTAATTCCACCCAAGCTATTTTCTAATTTAGCCATTTCACGAGCACGCATTAGTGCTTCTTTTTTGGTTAATTTGTCAAATGTACCATCACTAGCTTGTGTTTCTAAATCTTTTAGACGTTTGATTGATTGACGTACTGTTTTCCAGTTAGTCAACATACCACCTAACCAACGGTGATTAACATAGTATTGTCCACAGCTTTCAGCCGCTTGTTTAATGGCTTCGCTAGCTGCACGCTTTGTACCAACAAATAAAATTTTACCTTTACGCGCAGCAACTTTGTTTAATTCAGCTAATGCTTCATTGAACATTGGTACTGTTTTTTCAAGATTGATGATGTGAACTTTGTTACGTGCACCAAAAATAAATGGTTTCATTTTTGGGTTCCAATAACGAGTTTGGTGTCCAAAGTGTACACCCGCTTGTAACATATCGCGCATTGATACTGTAGTCATGATTTCCTCATTTTGACGTTGGGGTTATGCCTCCACATATCCGCTTTAACCGACCTAATAACAACAAGTAAAAGGCACCCCGGAAAAGTGTGATGATATGTGTGTGTTATAACGTTAATTAATTATTAAAATTTAATGCTTTATTCATTACTAATTGTCATTTACTATCTTATATAGAAAAACAATATGAAATGTAGCGCGCGTTTTATATCATAAATAGTATAAAATTACTAGTTTTATTTCTATTTTTTGTTCTGCTAGCTAAGCAAATGCTGGTTATTAGCATGTTTGTCTTTTCAAATAGCAAACAATAAAAATAAAATAATAAAAAATTCAATAAAATCAACACTTTTTCTGACTATCTTTTGCATAGCTATATTATGTTAAAAATATGTTATTTTATAAAGGATTAGCTCATTCTGTAAGTAATTACTTACAGAACGCAGAGCGATGATAGCAAAACTTGAATAAAAACTAGTGGAATAATCTATAGCATTGTAGCGTTATCCAATCCCATACACTACCAAAAAAGCCTGTTTCTTCAACATTTTGTAAAGCAACAAGTGGCTGTTCGTTAATAACTTTACCGTCAAGTAAAAATTGCATTTTGCCCACTGTTGCACCCTTAGCTATTGGCGCATAAATATAATCATCAATTTTATATTCAACTTGTACATCTGCTGAACGACCTTTTGGCACTGTGATAAAGGCACCATTAATTGCACCTAATTGAATTTTATTTTCATCACCATACCAAATAGTTTCAGTTGCTAATGGCGCACCTGCTTTTATAGGGTTTGCTGTTTCAAAAAAGCGGAATCCCCATACTAATAATTTTTTACTTTCTTCTTCACGACCTTTATAAGTACGTCCACCCAATACGGCTGAAATTAAACGAGTATTACCATCCACAGCAGAAGCAACTAAGTTATACCCCGCGGCATTGGTATGACCTGTTTTAATTCCATCTACATTCAGTGTGGTATCCCAAAGTAGCCCATTTCGATTAAGTTGTGGTTTAGATAATGTATAAGTAAATTCTTTTTCTTTGTAAATGGAATATTCTTCAGGTAAATCACGAATTAAAGCTTGCCCTAAAAAAGCCATGTCTTTAGCTGTTGTGTATTGCCCTGGCGCATCAAGCCCATGCACTGTTTCAAAGTGAGTATGATCTAATCCAAGTCTTTTAGCATAATCATTCATTAGGTTAACAAAAGCGCCTTGGCTCCCCGCAACGTGTTCAGCCATAGCAATACAAGCGTCGTTACCCGATGGGATAATAATGCCTTTATTAAGATCAGAAACCGATACTGTTTTACCCACTTCTAAAAACATCAATGATGATCCTTTTAAAATAGGATTGCCTGTTGCCCATGCATCTTTACTGACCACAACCATGTCATCATTTTTAATACGCCCTGATTGTAGTGCTTGCCCCACCACGTAACTGGTCATCATTTTAGTTAAACTTGCTGGGTCACGTTGTTCCTCGGCATTATATTGTGCCAGTATCTCGCCTGATTTAGCATCGATTAAAATATAAGATTCTGCATCCAATTTTGGGATAGCTGGAATAGGAAAAGCCATTTCAGCATTTGCTGATGAGCAAACAGCAAGCGCGAATAACGCAAAAGATAATTTAAATTTCTTTTTCATTTATTTGGGTTCCGTTAAATATTTTTAGATAACATATATCGATGTGTGTGAATAGACATCATAATGCCAAAACTTGCCATTAATACGACTAAAGAAGAGCCACCATAACTTATTAGCGGTAATGGTACACCAACTACTGGTAAGATTCCACTGACCATACCAATATTAATAAACACATAAATAAAAAAGACTAAAATCAGCCCACCAGAAAGTATTCGACCAAAGGTGGTTTGTGCCTGAGCGGCAATAATAAGCCCTCGTACAATTAAACATAAAAAGAGAATAAGCAAAACAATAGAGCCGACAAAACCAAACTCTTCGGCAATAACGGAGAAGATAAAATCGGTATGTCGCTCAGGTAAAAATTCAAGTTGCGATTGTGTGCCTTGTAACCAGCCTTTACCCCATAGACCGCCCGATCCAATTGCTATTTTAGATTGAATGATATGATAACCTGCTCCGCTAGGATCAAGTTCGGGATTAATCAACATTAATACGCGTTTTTGCTGGTAATCATGCATTAAAAAGAACCACATAATCGGTAAAAAGACAGCGATTAAAATTAATGCAACAAGAATGTAACGCCAATTCATGCCCGCTAAAAATATAATAAAAATGCCTGACATAACAATTAATATTGCTGTACCTAAGTCAGGTTGCATCGCAACAAGTAATGCTGGCACACCAATGATAGCTAGTGTTTGTAATGTGGTTTTTAATGGCGGCGGACACCCATCTCGGTGAATAAATTTTGCTACCATTAATGGCACGGCTATTTTGGCTATTTCTGAAGGTTGAAATCGTAAAATACCTAAATCCAACCAACGCTGTGCGCCTTTACTGGTGTAACCAAAAATATCAACTAGTAATAGTATGATAATACAAACAATATATAGATACAGCGCCCATTTTTCATAAGCCCTAGGTGAAAACTGAGCTAAAATAATCATTACAGCAAAACTTAGCAATATTTGAATGACTCGTTTTTGCATCATATCGATATTTTGACCCGATGCACTCCAAAGAATATAGAGGCTATAGCCAAGTAATAGCGTAATAAATAAAAAAAATAAGGGATCGATGTGTATCTTTTGCCAAAAAGATTTTTTGCTATTATTCATCATTAATCTTCAGTTCCGTCATTGGGTGATGGCTCATCTAGCTGTGTTGAATCATTACCTAGAAGGTAAAAATCTAAGATTTTACGAGCAACAGCGCCACCGTTTGAGCTACCACCGCCACCATTTTCTAATACAATCGCTAGCGCTATTTTTGGTTTATCATAAGGAGCATAAGCAATAAATAATGCATGATCACGTAAATGCTCTGGGATCTTATGAGCATTATAGACTTCATCTTGCTTCAACCCATAAACTTGCGCGGTACCTGATTTACCTGCAGCCTGATATTTTGCATCAGCATAAATCTTACGTGCCGTTCCTCTTGATCCAAACATCACTCGGTGCATACCTTCCTTAGCAAGTGCCCAATAAGCTGGGTTAATATCACCTAAACTATTTGTTTCAATATAATTATCTGAATTAATCTCTGGTTGCCGTTTATTAGCGTTTAAAATATCGCTCTTTTTATATAATAAAAAATGCGGTGTATAGGTTTTACCATTATTAATTAAAGTCGTTAGCGCTTTAACCATTTGCATTGGGGTTGCAGTCCAATAACCTTGACCAATACCGACAGGAATGGTATCACCTTGTAACCAAGATTTTTTATGACGCTTTATTTTCCATTCACGGCTCGGCATAACGGCACGGGTTTCTTCGTTTGGTGAAATATCAATACCGGTGCGTTTACCATAACCGAACTTAGCCATCCATAAGTTTAAGCGATCGATACCCATATCATAAGCAACTTTATAAAAGTAAGTATCAACCGATTCTTCAATGGCCTTTAATACATCAACCCGACCATGCCCCCATTTAAGCCAATCTCGATAACGTCGCTCAGTACCAGGTAATTGCCACCAACCAGGATCATCAACCACAGTTTTTGGCGTGATAACCCCTTCACTCAAAGCGGCAATAGAAATAAAAGGTTTAACGGTCGAAGCTGGTGGATAAGCGCCAAGTAACACGCGATTAAATAGAGGTTTACTAGGATCTTTGAGTAATTCGCTATATTTTACACTCGATATACCACCAACAAATAGATTGGAATCATAACTTGGACTAGAAACTAAAGCTAAAACCTCACCATTATTAGGATCCATAGCAACCACTGCCGCTTTACGCCCTGCTAATAATTGCTCTATATAAAGCTGTAATTTAAGGTTAATAGATAAATAGATGTCTTCACCAGCTTGTGGTGGATGTTTGTTTATTTGACGAACAATACGACCTCGGCTATTAACTTCAACCTTTTCATAACCTGGGGTTCCGTGTAATACGTCTTCATAATATCTTTCTATCCCCATTTTACCAATATTAAACGTAGCGACATAATCGCTGGACTTATTTTCATCATCTAAGCGCTGTTTATCTTGGCTATTAATTTTAGAAATATAGCCAAGAATATGAGTCAGTGATGCACCATAAGGGTAATAACGATGCTGTATCCCCACAATAGAAACAAATGGAAAACGATGTTGATCCACAACAAAACGCGCTATTTGTTTTTTGGTCAAATTTTCTTTTAGCGGTACTGGGCGATGAGCTTTATAATTGCGTCGTTCTTTTTGGAACATCTCAATATCTTCATCAGTCAAGCCAACAATTTTTTTTAATTCATTGAATTGTTCATTAAGGTTTTTTGTTTTATCAGGAATGATATTAAGCTGATATGTGATGTTATTAATTGCCAAAGGTGTGCCATTACGATCATAAATCATGCCGCGGCTAGGTGAGATAGGTATAATTTCAATTCGATTATTATTGGATTTTGTACTGTAATAACTAAAATTAGCAATTTGCAAATCTGCTAAATTACCAAGCAAAATAATGACCATTAAAATAATCGTAACGAATGCAAATAGCGCCCTACGAAGAAATAAATTTGCTTCGGCAGAATGATCTCGAATTACCGTTTTTTCTTTTTTACGTGAAATAGGAATAATAAGACTCCTTTATATACTACTTTCCGTATATTGCTGTTTAATATTCTGCTGTTGTTCTTCCCATTTTTCATAAGCATTAACAATTCTGGCAACCACTGGATGACGGACTACATCTTCACTATTGAAAAAATTAAAACTAATTTCATCAACTTGACTCAATACTTCAATAGCATGCCGTAAACCCGACTTTTGATGGCGTGGTAAATCAATTTGGGTAATATCGCCTGTTATTACCGCTTTAGAATTAAAACCTATGCGAGTTAAAAACATTTTCATTTGTTCAATGGTGGTATTTTGGCTTTCATCAAGAATAATAAAAGCATCATTAAGAGTTCGCCCACGCATATAGGCAAGTGGTGCAACTTCAATCACACTTTTTTCAATCAGCTTTTCAACTTTTTCAAATCCGAGCATTTCAAATAACGCATCATAAAGTGGACGTAAATAAGGATCGACTTTTTGACTTAAGTCGCCAGGCAAAAAACCTAATTTTTCACCAGCTTCAACCGCTGGTCTAGTCAATACAATGCGGCGGATTTGTTGCTTTTCAAGCGCATCAACTGCTGCGGCTACCGCTAAATAGGTTTTACCTGTGCCAGCAGGCCCTATCCCAAACGAGATATCATAATCTAAAACATGGGCAATATATTGTGCTTGATTTGCCGTTCTTGGTTTAATGATGCCTCGCTTAGTTTTTATCATTACCAGCTTGCCGCCTTGATGATCAATATAAGCAGGTAAATGCTCACTTGCCTTTTCTAGCGCGCCAGACTCTTTAATTGCTAGATGGATTTGTTCTGGCTCGATATCAATGATTTTATCTTTGGCTTTAGTTTGCTTATAAAGAGATTGTAAAATATCATTGGCTGCTTTGACACAAATCCGATCGCCAGTTATTGAAAATAAATTACCACGATGATTAATCTCAACACCTAGTCGACGCTCTAGCTGCTTAATATTGTCATTATAAGGGCCACAAAGGCTATTAAGTCGCTGATTATCAGCGGGGTCAAGCATAGTTTCATGTGTTATGATATTCAAATGTAAGCCCTCAAATAATTAAAACTAACTTTTAATGTGCCCTTCACATAAAGAACACTTTTCAATACCTGTTAAAAAGTCCATATTACAATGATGACATGTCACAATATTACCAGAAACAACATGATCAACAGCACGTTGGGATTGATCTTGATCAAGACCTTGTGCTTTTAGTTTATTAATTACCATTGAAATAGGTGTTCCACTTTTTAACTCTTGTTCAACATATGATGCAACTTGTTCTTCAAATGTTGGTGGCACATATTCCAGTACGTTTTCGTTGTAATCACTATTGCACTCATTACACTTTATATAACGTCCTAATGTTTCGTAACTAAAAATAGGAATAAAAAATAGCGTAAAATATTTTGCCACTTTTATTTGTGTATATTTTTGTTTTTTTTCATCGGTAGTGGTGTTTTGTTGCGAACAGCAATTTGGGCAATTAAATTGTCCACTATGTTCGTTAACTTCTCTTCCGCGAGTTCCAAATATTATAAACATATTATTTTCTTTTCCTTTAAATTCATCCGTAAGTTATTTTATTATCTTTATTATTTTATAAAAAATATGAAAAGCCACTCACATTGTGGCTTAATGATTACTACTTTAAGGTTGATAGATACCGACCCCTAGCTCGTTTTCTTTACGAGTGCGAGAAATAACTGACATTGGCGATTCACTAACTCGTAAATCCATTTCATCTTCAGTACGAACAACTCTACCACGTAGTGAATTTGGATAAACATCAGTAATTTCAACGTCAACAAACTTACCAATCATATCAGGACGACCTGCAAAATTAACAATTCGATTGTTTTCCGTTCGACCGGTTAATTCCATAAGGTCTTTTTTGGATGGACCTTCAACTAAAATACGTTGTACAGTATTTAACATACGACGGCTAAATTGCATGGCTTGTTGGTTGATTCGTTCTTGAAGAATGTAAAGGCGCTGCTTCTTCTCTTCTTCTGAAACATTATCTTCCATTTCAGCAGCGGGTGTACCTGGACGCGCTGAATAAACAAAGCTATAACTTAAATCAAAATTGACTTCGGCAATTAGCTTCATTGTTTGCTCAAAGTCTTCTTGCGTTTCCCCCGGGAAACCGACAATAAAATCAGAGCTAATTTGAATATCTGGGCGCACTTTACGTAATTTTCGAATAATGGATTTATATTCAAGTGCGGTATGCGTACGTTTCATTAAGTTTAATACGCGATCTGAACCACTTTGAACAGGTAAATGTAAAAAATTCACAAGCTCTGGCGTGTCACGATAAACATCAATAATGTCATCAGTAAATTCGATCGGATGGCTAGTTGTAAAGCGAATACGATCAATACCATCAATAGCGGCAACTAGCCGTAATAGCTCTGCAAAGGAACAAATATCACCATCAAATGTGGGGCCACGATAAGCATTAACATTTTGACCTAATAAATTGACTTCACGCACCCCTTGTTCAGCCAGTTGTGCAATTTCATAAATGACATCATCACAAGGTCGGCTAACTTCTTCACCGCGAGTATAAGGTACGACGCAATAAGTGCAATATTTATTGCACCCTTCCATAATAGAAACAAACGCAGTAGGTCCTTCGCTACGAGGCTCTGGCAAACGATCAAATTTTTCAATTTCAGGAAAGCTGACATCAACGACATGGTTACCATTACCACTTCGAATCTGTTCAATCATTTCAGGTAAACGGTGAAAAGTTTGAGGCCCAAAAATAATATCGACAAAAGGGGCGCGTTTACGAATATGTGCACCTTCTTGCGAGGCAACACAACCACCAACACCAATAATGATATTTGGATTATGTTGTTTAAGATTTTTCCAACGACCTAATTGATGAAAAACCTTTTCCTGAGCTTTTTCTCGAATAGAGCAGGTATTTAGTAATAAAATATCCGCTTCTTCGGCATTGTCTGTTAATGTTAAACCATGGGTAGATTCAAGGAGATCAGCCATTTTTGTTGAGTCATACTCATTCATTTGGCAGCCCCAAGTTTTGATATGTAATTTTTTGCTCATCAATAACTCAGCTATATTTAATTGTTAAAATGAAAACGGGTTTAAATCCGTGATTTTAGCGAGCCATATTGTAATCTTTTGTGAATGTAGGGTCTATAATAAAATAAGCATAGCAACCCAAAATAAAGCATTATATAAGCTTTTGTAAAATGATTTGAAAATACAGTGAAAAATTTTCAATTAATATAGATGATTATAAAAAAACTGTTAATTGAATAATTGCATTTAATGGCGTTTTAAGATCTATACCAACTTTTTATAACGATAAAATCTAACATTGATCTTAGAAAAGGAAAAAATAATATCGCTATAACATAAAAAATGGATAGGTTATTTTATAAAAAAATCAGATAAAGATAAGAATCATTCTTTTTAATATCTTTATATTTTATGTTATTATTCGCGATTAACTCATATAGAAAATAAAGTGTTTAGATTAAATATGTCAGAAACATTCAGTCCTACAAAGCGCCTATTAGTTAAAGGTATTCTTGCGACTTGTTTATTATCTGTCACTCGTGTAGGCTTTGCTGCTTCAATGGCACAAATTGTTGCTGTGCGAGTTTGGCCTTCATCTACTTATACTAGGATCACTTTAGAATCCAATATTAGTTTAAAATACAAGCATTTTTTATTGAGTAACCCCGAAAGAATCGCAATTGATATCAGTGATGTCAATTTAAATACAACATTAAAAAATATATCTTCAAAAGTTTTAAAAAACGATCCTTATATTAAATCGATACGTGTTGTTCAACGTGACCCAAAAACGGTTAGAATACTGATCGAATTAAAACAAGGCGTCCAACCAAATACTTTTACTTTATCGCCAATTGCGAAATTTAAGCATCGTTTGGTGATGGATCTTTATCCATCTAAACCCGCTTCAACTTCCGATGCTGATCCTTTACTTGCTCTGTTAGAAGAGTATAAATCTGGAAATCTTAATAAAAAACAATCTGAAATAAAAACACCGGCTAATAAAAAGAAAAACGCGCCAATTGTTGTTATGTTAGATCCAGGGCATGGCGGTGAAGATCCCGGTGCTATAGGCTATAATAAAACCCGTGAAAAAGACATTGTTTTACAAATTGCACGTCGCACTTACAATTTGCTAAAAAAAGAGCCCAACATAAAAGTTTATATGACGCGTAATGAAGATGTGTTTATACCTTTAAAAGTACGAGTAGCTAAAGCACGATCTTTGCATGCAGATCTTTTTATTTCTATCCATGCTGATGCATTTGCTAATCGTTCAGTTGGTGGATCTTCTGTTTTTGCATTATCAACACGTGGGGCAAGTAGTTCTGCAGCAAGCTATCTGGCACAAACCCAAAATGAAGCCGACCAAATTGGGGGAGTAAGTCGTAGTGGCGATAAATATTTGGACAATACCATTTTAGATTTAGTGCAAAAAACAACTTTAAATAATGGGGTTTTACTGGGTAATGCTATTTTAAGCCAAATGAAGAAGATTAATAAGCTGCATAAACCTTCTCTTGAAAAAGCAGGATTTGCGGTACTAAAAGCACCAGATATCCCGTCTGTTTTAGTAGAAACTGCCTTTATTAGTAATACTACCGAAGAAAAGAAATTAAGAACAGCAGCTTTTCAAAATCAAGTATCTAAGGCAATTGTTGATGGTATAAAAGCCTACCTAAAAAAACGTAAAAATTAACCTTGTAAAGATGTTTAAAATTATGTAGACACTTTAGTATAAAGCTACTTAATAATAACTAAACATCTTTCAGCATTTAATTCAGGTATAGTTAATTTAATATTTTGTTTAAGCGTAAAACCATTAGGAATGGAATCAATATCACTTCCCTTTAATGCATAAAAAAGCCCTTGCTCATTAGGAAGGTGTTTACACCAACTTAGCATATCTTGCAAAGAGGCAAATGCACGACTGATAACCCCATCAAATTTTTTTGCAGTGTACTCTTCAATACGACTTTGCACAGGATTTATGTTTGTTAATTTTAATTCAAACTGTACCTGCTTTAAAAAGCGAATACGCTTGCCTAAGCTATCAACTAAATCAAATTGTTTTTCAGGATTAATAATCGCTAAGGGAACACCAGGTAAACCAGGACCTGTTCCTACATCAATAAAGCTTTTACCTGTTAAATAAGGCGATACAATTAAGCTATCGATAATATGCTTTACTAACATATCATTAGGATCGCGGATCGCCGTTAAGTTATAAGCCTTGTTCCATTTGTTGAGCATTTCAACATAATGGATCAATAGATCTATTTGTGATTCAGTGATCAAAAGATCCGTTTGATCAATAAGATTAATAAGTTTCTTTTTTAACATAATTCTTCTTTTTTAAATAAACCAACAACATTGAAATAGCAGCTGGCGTAATACCAGAAATACGCGACGCTTGCCCAATAGAAACAGGCTTGTGTTGTTTTAATTTAGCCACAACTTCATTCGATAATCCAGATATTTCGGCATAATCAATATGTTCAGGAATAAGTGTTTGTTCATTGCGTTTTTGACGTTCAATTTCTTCAATTTGCAATTTAATATAACCGTCATATTTAACTTGAATTTCAACCTGTTCTGCAGCTTGTGCATCTGATAATCCTGGTGAAAATAAAGAAAGCGTTTTCAATGTGTTATAACTCATTTCTGGTCGCTTAAGCAACTCTTCACCATTAGCTTCTTTGGTTAAATTAGCGCTTAAAACAGCGTTGACTTCATCAATCGTTTCAATATGGGGGTGTACCCAAATATCGCGTAAACGCGCTCTTTCTTGTTCGATTGCTTCAAATTTTTCGTTAAAGCGCTGCCAACGATAATCATCAACCATCCCTAGCTTACGGCCTATTTCTGTTAAACGAATGTCAGCATTATCTTCACGTAACATTAAACGATATTCAGCACGCGAGGTAAACATGCGATAAGGTTCGTTAGTACCAAGAGTACAAAGATCGTCAACTAACACACCTAAATAAGCTTGATCGCGACTTGGATACCATTGATCTTGATCAAAAACAAAACGCGCTGCATTTAAGCCAGCAAGCATACCTTGTGCGGCAGCTTCTTCATAGCCTGTTGTACCATTGATCTGTCCTGCTAAAAATAGCCCTTTGATCACTTTGCTTTCCAGTGTTGGCTTAAGATCCCTTGGATCAAAATAATCATATTCGATCGCATAACCAGGTCTTACAATGTTGGCATTTTCTAATCCTTTCATGCTACGTACAAATGCGAGTTGTACATCAAACGGTAAGCTTGTTGAGATCCCATTTGGATAGATTTCATTACTGTCTAATCCTTCAGGCTCTAAATAGATCTGATGCGAATTTCGATCAGCAAAGCGCATTATTTTATCTTCAATTGATGGGCAATATCTAGGTCCTACACCTTCAATTACCCCGGTATACATAGGACTACGATCTAAGCTGTTTCGAATGATCTCGTGGGTTGTTTCGTTAGTACTTGTTATATAACAAGGGATCTGTTTAGGATGCTCACTTGCATTACCTAAAAATGAAAATACGGGTACTGGATCATCACCATATTGAGTGCCTAGTTTTGAAAAATCAATTGTTCTCGCATCAATTCGTGGTGGCGTACCTGTTTTTAGTCGTCCCATTCTAAAAGGATATTGGTGTAATGATTTTGATAAACCTATTGATGCCGGATCCCCTGTGCGACCACCACTATAATTATCAAGTCCTATATGAATTTTTCCATCTAAAAAAGTACCTGTTGTTAAAACAACAGCTTTAGCTTTAAATGAAATGCCCATTTGTGTTTTGACACCTGTTATTTGATCGTTTTCAATGATCACGTCTTCAACAGATTGTTGAAAGAGCATTAAATTTTCTTGATTTTCAAGAGTAGTGCGGATCACTTTACGGTACAGTGATCTGTCTGCTTGTGCTCTCGTTGCTCTCACAGCAGGTCCTTTACTACTGTTTAAGATCCTGAATTGGATCCCTGCATGATCAATAGCATGTGCCATTAGACCACCCATAGCATCAATTTCTTTTACCAAATGGCCTTTACCTATACCGCCAATAGCAGGATTACAGGACATTTGTCCTAATGTATTGATATTATGGGTTAAAATCAGTGTTTTTCGTCCCATTCTCGCTGATGCCATTGCGGCTTCTGTTCCTGCATGACCACCACCAACCACGATGACATCAAAAAGATCTGGATAAAACATAAAAAAGCCTCGTATTTATTTGTGTATAGATGATCGCTAATTTAGATCCTGTGATCTAGTTATTTAGCGTAGGGAATTTTACTCATCTTTTCGATTACGTCAAATGATCTATTTCGATCGCGATCTAAATTAAATAAGATCTTTTAGATGATCTTTTATTTTTATTACTATTAAAGAGGATCCTTTTTGTTGATAACTTATTTTTATAGATATTTTATAAGATCTTATTTGTGATCCAATTCTGTGAATTGATCGGAGCTTTTTTTGTGTATACTTGTTTATAACTATTAAATTTATCCACAGATGTTTTTTTGATTGAAGTTGTTAATGCGATTATAACAGCTTGTGATCCTAATTTATCACAGAGTTACCCACAAAAAAATAAGTTCGTTTGCTTGATTTTTATACTTATATCAATGATCTATTTTAAAATATCTAATAGGATTAGTTGAAAAGATCAATGTGCGATCAAGCCATATTAGTATAAAACCTTTCTATAAAATTCAATCTAAAATAATCGATCGCATATGGTGGCATAACCTACTGAGCCTGTTTTACCTTATTGGAAAAAGGAATTGCCAGTGCAATTTATCTTGGTTGAATAGACGATTGTCCCTTTCTATTAGGTGAATAAGGTAGCTGTGATTGCAGAAGGTCATTATAAAAGTTATGCGTTAAGCCTGATGATCGAATAGCAAAACTAGCAGAGAATATATGTAAAATACCTAATTAAAAAATAGCCAAAATAAATTTAAGGCTGTTTACAAATAAAAAGTACGAAAACTAAAGCAACAAAAAACGCCTAGCCATAATATAAAACCAGTTAGAAAATATTTTTCATATAAATATAAGCTAATTTATTATTAAAAAATAAATTTAGTATAGTCATTTTTTTGTGGGTAAGATGGTTAAACTATTTTATAATAAGCAAATTATATTTATAAACTAGAGGGGTTTGATTTAGCCTTAGTTTCTCTATTAAAAAGTAGATTAACCTGTTTTTGTGCAATTAAAGTACATATTAAATAATTTATGGGGCAGGATATTTTTCTTTTCTATAAAAGTGATTGATTTTTGTAAAAGCAAATTTATACTTAACATAATTGTATTTTTATTACGAGGTTATTTTATTACTCTTTCGCAGTTGCCTTTACCTTTTTCATTACCCAATAATGAAACTTTTGATAGTTTTTATGTAGGCGATAATCGATTATTGTCTGATTCATTGCAATCCTTATTAGGTAAAGAGGGGTTTAATATCTTTTATATATGGTCGGTTAGCGCTGCGGGTCGAACGCACCTTTTACACGCATCAAGCCAAAACAAATTAGCTAGTTATATCCCGTTGAAGCAATATTATCATTTAGTACCTGAAATTTTACAGGGGTTAGATAATTATGATTTAGTCTGTTTAGATGATATTGATGCAATAGCAGGCCATAGGGATTGGGAAGAGGCTATTTTTGATTTATTTAATCGTTTGACTGAAAAAAATGTGAGTAAATTACTGATAACAGCAAGTGCACCTCCTAAACAAATTTCTTTTATATTACCTGATTTGGTTTCTCGGTTATCTTGGGGACAAGTTTATCAATTAAAAGAACTTAGTGACGATGATAAGCTTAAAGCTTTACAATTAAGAGCACAATTAAGTGGTTTTGAATTATCAACAGAAGTTGGGTTATTTTTATTAAAACGTGTTAACCGTGATATGCGCACATTGTTTTCTTTGTTAGAAAAGTTTGAAGTCGCAACGCTTGCACAACAACGAAAATTAACTATTCCTTTTATTAAACATATTTTGGATTTGTAATATGAATGAAAAACCTGAAGCTATCGTTTTTTTTGATTTAGATGGCACACTATTTAATAGTCAGATTGATATATTACCTAGTTCTATTGAAGCTATAAAAAAGTTAAAACAAAATAATATTACCCCAATGATAGCAACAGGCCGAACACCTTGTGAAGTTATTAATTTAATGAAAAGGACTCAGATTGATTCCATTGTTGGTATGAATGGGCAGGTTGTTTTATATAAAGGTGAAAAAGTTTTTACAAATGATATTGATAAAGAGGTGATAGCTAGAATATATCAATATTCTAAACAAAAAATGAATATTCCTTTATCTTTTTATAATGATGAATTGATGCGTGTATCAGCCCATAGTCAACCGGCTGAGAAGTTTTATCATTACCTTAAGCAACCCGTCCCTCCCGTTGATGATCAGATTTATTTAAAAGAACCTATCCAGATGTTGTTATTATTGTGTGAGGAAGGTGAATTGCATTATCGTGATGTTTTTCCTGAGCTAACTTTTATTCGTAATACGCCTTACTGTGTTGATGTTTTTAATCATGGAGGATCTAAAGGTTATGGTATTGCTCAGTTGCTTCAAACTAAGGGATTTTCTGATGTACCAACTTATGCATTTGGTGATGGTATGAATGATTTTGAAATGTTCTTAACTGTTGATCACCCTATTGCTATGGGAAATGCTGTTGATACGTTAAAAGGTAAAGCTGAATATATAACAGATACTAACAATAATGATGGGATAGCAAAAGCATTACAAAAATTTGGATTGATTTAATTAACTTTCATCTATTTTTTAGTTTATTGATAAATAACCCCCAAACAAACCGCTTGGTTTGCGCCAGTTACTTCAGGAATATTGGAGGGAAGATTATTTATTTTACAATAAGCAAGCCAAGCAAAAGCGATTGCTTCCATATCATCACCGTTTATGCCTTTTGTGTCTGTGGTTAATACTGACCATAAAGGTAATAATGCCGATAATCTTTGCATGATAAGCGGGTTTTTCGCTCCCCCACCGCAAACTAAAAGTTCACAAGGTAACGTGCTTTGTATCTTTAATTTATTAATTTCATTGGCAATGGATAAAGCAGTAAATTCAACCAGTGTTGCTTGAATATCTTGTGCTTTTAAATGTGTTCCTGCTAATTTTTTATGTAGCCACGGTAAGTTAAACAGCTCCCGTCCGGTACTTTTGGGAGCGGGCATTTGAAAATAGTCTTCTTTATATAAAAGGTTTAATAAGTCTTGGTTTATTTTACCTGTTTTTGCCCATAATCCATTTTTATCATAGTTTTTTCCTAAATACTGCTTTATCCAACCGTCAAGTAACACATTACCTGGGCCTGTGTCATATCCAATAACTGTATGATTAGGAATTAGTACTGAAATATTACTTATTCCGCCTATATTTAATATTACGCGATTTATATGTTTATTTTGCAATATAGCTTTATGGAAAGCTGGAACGAGTGGTGCGCCTTGCCCACCATAAGCCATATCTTTACGGCGAAAATCAGCAATAGTCGTAATGCCTGTTTTTGCGGCAATAATATTGGCATCGCCAATTTGTAGGGTAAATGGATTGTTACTGTTTGGTGCATGATAAATTGTTTGTCCATGACAGCCAATGGCTTTAATTTGTTTTTTATCTATCTTATTATTTTCTAAAAAGTTATTTATACTATTGGCAAAAAGTTTACCAAGCTTGTGATCTATTTCACCTAAATTTTGTAATGAGGTTTGCTTGGTTTCACACAATGTTAGTAAATGCTGTTTTAAATTGCTGGGTATTGGATAGCATGCACTTGCTATTGATTTAACTTTTTTTTCGGTAATATTCACTAAAGCTATATCAATTCCATCCATGCTGGTACCGGACATCACACCTATATATAAATTTTGCATAACGTTATCCTTGCCGAAAAATTTGACCTGTTTTAATGTCTTTTATTTGTGATGGCTGTGTACGGTGACCTGTTTCACCATCTAAAATAGGGAAATCTGAACCAAACTGTTTGGCAACTTCGATAGCTGTTTTACAAGGAGGATGAGCAGAAATGTTAGCACTAGTTGAAACTATTGGTTTGCCATAAAGATCACAAAGTCTACAAACGACAGGATGATTCGTGATCCGTATAGCAATAGAATCGAATTTACCGGTCAAAAAATATGGTGTATTTTCATTTTTAGGAAAAACCCAAGTAATGGGCTCAGACCAATTAGTAAGGGCTAACTTTTTTTGTTCGTTGGTGATAGTTGATTCATCTATATAAGGTATTAGTTGTTGGTAATGGCTAGCAATTAGAATCAACCCCTTATCTATTGATCGCTGTTTTAGTTGTAATAGTTTTAATACCGCTGATTCGCAATTGGGATCACAGCCTAGACCAAAAACAGCTTCAGTTGGGTAAGCAATCACTTCACCATTTTTTAAACAATTATTGATTTGCGATAGCGTTAATAAATTAGCCATTAAATTTAAATACAATCAGATTACAGTTAATATTTATATTAAACCTCAGTTTTAGGTTTGGCAAATGGGTATTATTTAGTTTTTAAACACCGCTAATGGTAAGCTTAATGTGCTGTTGTTATTCCCAATTTATCTGTGGGAAATAGCTAGCTGTTAGTTCAACAACTTGTTGCATATTAATAATTTTAAGTCTTGAATCGATAATATCATTTAGCCCACGAGCTTGAATATCGCTGTTGATGATATAACAATGCGCCGTTTTACTGATAATATCATTTAATAATGGAGTGTTTTTGATAGCTAGAACAACACCATTTTGCCAAAATAATATGGCATCTTGAGCGGATATTTGTTGTGGATCTAGAGCTAATGGATTTGCTGTTGAAATAGTATGTAACATTATTTTTCACTTTTTACAATGAAACGTAGGTTTTCCTGTAAGTTTTTTACAAAATCTAGGTTATCTTGTTTAGTACATCTTTAATGGTTATTAGTATATAATAAGAGATCATTATTGAGCAAAGAATTCATCATGAAACCGATTATTTTAACCAATGAGCACCAAACGATTTTGTTTGGTAGCAAACTTGCCAAACAGTGTTTAAACTATTTGTCTAAGCATGATGATACAATTGTTATCCATTTAATTGGCGATCTTGGCGCAGGAAAAACAACTTTTAGTCGCGGTTTTTTACAACAATTAGGCCATAAAGGTAACGTAAAAAGCCCAACTTATACATTAGTAGAACCCTATCATTTTGATAATTTTTCAGTTTATCATTTTGATTTGTATCGGCTTTGTGACCCTGAAGAATTAGAGTTTATGGGCATTCGTGAATATTTTGTTTCTCGATCGATTTGTTTAATTGAGTGGCCTGAGCGAGCAGGCGGTATCTTGCCTAATGTTGATCTCGAAATTCATTTGGCTTATTTAGCGCTTGAACGCACTGCTTGTGTACAAGCAAAAAGCGAAAAAGGCCAAGTGATTCTTAATTTATCACAATAAAAATAAACAATTAAAAGACAATGAAAAAACTACTTATTTTTTTTATGTTAGTACTGCTTTGTAGCTCTGCTTATGCAACCAAAGTTGTGATTGCTGTTGACGCGGGGCATGGCGGTAAAGATTCGGGCGCAATAGGACAAAATAAGTTATATGAAAAAGCAGTTACGCTTTCAATTGCTAAAAAACTGACCAACTTATTAAATAAAGATACTAATTTTAAAGGTGTACTGACTCGTGACAGTGATAATTTTATTTCTGTCTCGCAACGTTCAGAAATTGCTCGTAAAAATAAAGCTAATTTATTAGTTTCAGTTCATGCTGATGCTGCGCCAAATAGGAATGCAACGGGGGCTTCAATTTGGGTATTGTCAACTCAGCGTGCAGATACAGAGCTGGGGCGTTGGCTTGAAAAAGGTGAAAAACAGTCTCAATTACTAGGTGGTGCTGGTGATGCGCTTAGTGATGATCATGATCCTCATTTAAGTCAAGCAGTATTAGATCTACAGTTTTCTTATTCTCAACAAGTGGGATATCAGTTAGCAATGCAAGTCTTAAAAGCGATGAAAGGAACAATACCATTGCATAAATCTGTTCCAGAACATGCAAGTTTAGGTGTATTACGTTCGCCAGATATTCCATCAATTTTAGTTGAAGTTGGCTTTATCTCTAACGAGGATGAAGAAAGACTACTAAGTAATAATGCCCACCAAGAGAAAATCGCTAACGCTATTTATCAAGGTATCAAAAATTATATTAAACAAAATCCAAAATTTGGAGAACAGCATTAATGGCAATTCATATTTTATCGCCGCAATTAGCTAACCAAATTGCTGCAGGTGAAGTAGTAGAACGTCCAGCGTCAGTTATTAAGGAGTTAGTTGAAAATAGTCTTGATGCGGGTAGTACTCAAATTGATATTGACCTTGAGCAAGGTGGCTGTAAATTAATCCGTATTCGTGATAATGGTTGTGGCATTGCTAAAGATGAATTAGCGCTGGCGCTTGCTCGTCATGCGACAAGTAAAATCAGTAAATTAGATGATTTAGATGCTATTATTAGTCTTGGATTTCGTGGGGAAGCGCTTGCAAGTATAAGCTCGGTGGCTCGATTAACATTAACTTCACGTACTGTTGAACAATCCGAAGCGTGGCAAGTTTATGCAGAGGGGCGTGATATGAAACCGATCATTAAACCTGCTGCCCATCCTGTAGGATCGACTGTCGAAGTCCTTGATCTGTTTTATAATACACCGGCAAGACGTCGTTTTTTAAAAACAGAAAAAACTGAGTTTATGCATATCGAAGAGTTTGTTCGGCGTATTGCACTTGCACGACCTGATGTTACCTTTAATTTACAACATAATGGTAAATTGGTTAAGCAGTATCGTTCATCCACCCTTGAAAAAAGAGTCGAATTGGTGTGCGGGCGTGCATTTATGCAAAAAGCTGTCAAATTAGATTGGCAGCATGATGATTTACTCATTCAAGGTTGGGTCACCAGTAGTGAAAGTAGTGATTTGCAGTATTTTTATGTTAATGGGCGAGTCATCAAAGATAAATTACTTAATCATGCACTGCGTCAGGCTTACATCAGTCGTACTAATGAACAACAAAGCTATGTGGTGTTTTTACAGATAGATCCAAAACAAGTTGATGTTAATGTTCATCCAGCTAAGCATGAAGTGCGTTTTCATGAAGCAAGGCTTGTTCATGATTTTGTTTATCAAGCTATTGTAATGGCGCTTGGGTCAAATTTAACCGAAGTGGAAGAAAAAGTAACAATACCTCCTAATAGGCAAGCAGCTGGTGATAATATCTTTAACCAACAAACAGCACCAAAAATTTATCAAGCAAGTAGCCAGTTATCGAAAAAACCAAGCAATTATGCAAAAGAAAATGCGTTGTATGGTCAGTTGGTGAATGTTGATCTTGCTCAAGATGTGGAAAAATCGGAGCCGAAAAAAACGCTTTTATCGACAGAAGAACATGAAGTAACTGAGCCACAAAAAGCGGTTATCGAAGCTTTATTTCCTAAGCGAAATATACCATTACAATCATTACAACAACAGCTTGATAACTCATCATTAGTACAATTTGGTCGGGTGTTAACTGTTATTCAGCCCGATATAGCATTGCTTGAAAAGTTTGAAGATAATCAACAAAAACTCATGTTAATGAAATTGCCAATTGCGCAGCAAAAAGTTGTTGCAATTAAATTATTATCGCAAGACTCTGAGAAATTGCTTATTCCATTAACAATTTTAATTAATCATAAAGAGCAACAAATTGTATCTACTTATCAATCTCAGTTAAATTTTTTAGGTTTTGAGTTTTATATTGATAAAGCTAAATTGTATTTACAAAACGTGCCTAAAATGTTGCGAGCAATGAACTGGCAACAAATTTTACCTGCTTTAATTAGTTTTATCTCACCATCGGAAAAGGAAGTATTCAATCCAACTCAAATTGCTGCTTGGTTAGCTAACCAGTACTGTGATAGTTGTACTGAGATTTGGGGAGGATCTAAGGTAATTCAATTATTAGCACAGTTAGAGCAGATAGATATTAATTTGTTACAACAAGAATCATTTTTATATCCAATAGATATGCAATCTCTAACTCAATCAATTTTACTATGACTAAACCGAAAATTATTTCATTAATGGGACCAACGGCATCGGGTAAAACCGCATTTGCTATGGCGCTCTATGATCGTTATCCAATTGATATTATTAGTGTCGATTCAGCACTTATTTATCGTGGTATGAACATTGGAACAGCAAAACCAACTCAAGAAGAGCAACAAAAATACCCGCATAAACTAATTGATATTTGTGATCCAGCAGAGAGCTACTCAGCAGCAAATTTTAGGCATGATGCCATTGTTGAAATTGAAAAAACCTTAAAAGAAGGTCGGATTCCATTGTTAGTTGGTGGAACAATGCTTTACTTTAAGGCTTTGATTGAAGGCCTTTCACCGCTGCCAGCGGCCAATAGTGCAATTCGTGAGCAAATAGAGGAGAAAGCCAATAAATTAGGTTGGCAAGCTATTCATGAAGAGTTAAAAAAAGTTGATCCTGTTTCGGCTGAACGAATTCATCCTAATGATCCACAGCGCCTTAATCGTGCTTTAGAAGTCTATTTAATTTCAGGTAAAAGTTTAACTGAGCTTACACAAGAAAGTGGTGAGGCATTGCCATATGATATTATGCAGTTCGCTATTATGCCGCAAGATAGGGCACAATTACATGAGCGTATTGAGCAGCGTTTTTTACAGATGTTAGATCAAGGATTTGAGAATGAAGTAAAAGCGCTTATGCAACGATCTGATTTGCATTTAAATTTGCCCGCTATTCGTTGTGTCGGCTATCGGCAAATGTGGGAATATTTAAATGGTGATATAAGTTATGATGAAATGATATTTAAAGGTATTTGTGCTACACGACAATTAGCGAAAAGACAAATCACTTGGCTTCGTGGTTGGAAGCAACCTATTACATGGTTAAATAATGATAATATGGATTCAATTTTCCAAAAAATATTATGATTAGTAATCTTCATAGTGGTTTATAGTATATAATTGTAACATAGATAAATTTATGCAAAAAAATTATCTATTTTTTGTGTTTTTTTTATATTTTTGGTTTAAATTTATTAAAAATTTAGTTATTTGTGCATAAATTTTATATGATTGGTTCAAGAGAAGTGCTTTTTATGTTATTTTGGTAGATACTAGATGTATCTGAAATAGTATGTAAAAATACATTGATTATTTATAAGTGTATTTATTTTATCTTCATATAATTACTTTTTAAAGGATAAACTTATGTCAAAAGGGCAGTCATTACAAGATCCTTATTTAAATTTGCTTCGTCGAGAGCATATTCCTGTATCAATCTATTTAGTTAATGGTATTAAGCTACAAGGGCAAATTGAATCATTCGATCAGTTTGTTATTTTGCTAAAAAATACTGTAAGCCAAATGGTATATAAACATGCCATTTCGACGGTCGTACCTTCTAGACCTATTTCTGGACTCGTATCTCAGCCTGAAGAGGGAAGTGAAAGCTGATATTTCAGTGGAGATTCTGATTGTTTGAGCGATATAAAGGCGGTGAGACTGCCTTATTAGTCCATGTATTTTTCCCTCAAGAAAGTAATATTGAGGATCTTAAAGAGTTTGAAGTATTAGTTTCTTCTGCTCAAATAGAGATTCTCGATATTGTGACGACCTCAAGAAAATCGCCACAAGCCAAATATTTCATTGGTGAAGGTAAAGCACAAGAAATAGCTGAAAAAGTTAAACAACTTGGTGCTTCTGTTATTTTAGTCAATCATACTTTAACACCTTCTCAAGAGCGTAACTTAGAACAACTATGTAAATGCCGAGTTGTGGATAGAACAGGATTGATTCTTGATATTTTTGCCCAACGAGCTAGAACGCATGAAGGTAAATTGCAAGTTGAGCTAGCCCAGTTACAACATCTTTCGACACGATTAGTGCGAGGTTGGACTCATCTAGAACGGCAAAAAGGTGGTATTGGCTTACGTGGCCCTGGTGAAACTCAATTAGAAACTGATAGACGATTGATTCGCCAGCGTATTCAGTTAATTTTATCAAGGTTGGCTAAAGTTGAAAAACAGCGAAATCAAAATCGCCAATCAAGAAATAAAGCTGATCTATCAACAATATCTTTAGTTGGTTACACGAATGCCGGAAAATCGACACTATTTAATGCCTTAACAAAGGCTGATGTATATGCTGCTAATCAGTTATTTGCTACACTCGATCCAACGCTGCGACGAATCGTTGTTGATGATGTTGGTGAAGTTGTTTTAGCGGATACGGTCGGTTTTATTCGTCACTTGCCACATGATCTTATTGCGGCTTTTAAAGCAACACTACTTGAAACTCAAGAAGCCACTTTATTATTACATGTTGTTGACGCAGCGGATCCTAATTTATTGGATAATATGCATGCTGTTGATGAAGTCTTGCTTGAAATTGATGCTCACGAAATACCAACATTACTCGTTATGAACAAAATCGATTTAATTGAGGGTAAACAACCAGGTATTGATCGAGATGAAAATGGTATGCCAATTCGAGTTTGGGTTTCTGCACAAAATGGTTTAGGATTAGATCAATTATTTATTGCTTTGAAAGAAAGATTAGCTAAGCAAATTCAAGTTTGCCATTTAAGCTTGCCAGCTTGCTTAGCAAAACTAAGGAGCCGTTTATATCAGTTAAATGCGGTTGAACATGAACTTATTAATGAGGATGGTAGTTTTCATTTAGATGTGAGAATTCCCTCTATTGAATGGAATCGCCTCTGTAAACAAGAACCAGATCTGTTATACTTAATCAATAAGCAAAATAATAACTAATTGTTAAATGGAGCATATAATATATGGCGTGGAATCAGCCCGGAAATAACGGACAAAATAATGATCCATGGGGAGGCAATAACAAAAAAACACCCAATAATTCATTAGGTGATTTATTTGATAAAATTAAAGACCTCTTAAAGAAAAGTAATTCAGGTAACCATAATAACGGTTCATCAGGCATTAAATTACCGATGGATGCGTCGAAAATTGTTGGTGCTATAATAATTGTTCTTGCTCTTATTTGGGGAGGGAATGGGTTTTACACTATTAATCAAAGCGAACGTGGTGTTATTACCCGATTTGGTCAAGTTCAGCCCGAAATTATTCAACCTGGATTAAATTGGAGTCCACCATTAATAGACAAAGTGTATAAAGTTGATACACAAGGTACGCACAATTTTAATGTAAATGGGTTTATGATAACAACAGATCAAAATTTGGTCTTTGTTGAGATGAATGTACAATATCGTATCAACGATCCTATAAAATATTTATTTAAAGTCACTAATGTTAAAGACAGTCTACAACAAGCTGCAGATAGTGCTTTACGCACAGAAGTAGGCAGCTCAAGTATGGATGATATTTTAACTGATGGGCGTTCCGCATTAGAAACTCGCACTAAAGATGAGTTGGTTAATGTGATTAATCATTATGATATGGGAATTAGTATAGTGGATCTTAATTTCCAATCAGCTCGCCCTCCTGAAGCTGTAGAAGAAGCTTTTAACGATGCAATGAATGCTCAAGAAGATAAAAAGCGTGAAATAAATAAAGCGGCTGCTGAAAAAGTTAAGCAAGTTCAACAAGCAGAAGGTCGTTCTGCAAGAATTCTAGCAGATGCAAATGCTTATAAAGTTAAAGTAGAACTTGAAGCTGCTGGTGATGTCGCTCGTTTTGAAAAAATCTTACCACAATATAAGGCTGCACCAGAAATTACTAAAGAACGCTTATATATTGAAACTATGGAAAGAGTATTGGCTAAAACGAAAAAAATTTTGGTTAATGATAAAAGCGGAAATTTAATGGTATTACCTCTAGAGCAACTATTGAAAGATACAAATGAAAAGCATTCTGAACCAACGGTGTTATTAAATGAAAATAGTGAATATAATTCTAATATGGTGCTCTCTTCTGAAACAATAAAACATCAACCTCAGACGACACAAGAATTATCAAAAGAGGTTAATAGTAATACAAATAATACCATTAGCACCAGCAATAGTACGCGAACTGCGCGATTTATGGGAAGGTAAGGAGAAAGTATGCGCAAATTATTGATTCCTATAATATTGATTTTAATTGGTGTGTTTTTTTCTAGTGCTTATGTTATTGAAGAAGGAACTAGGGGGATAGTTTTACGATTTAATAAAATTATAAGATTATCAGATCCTGGATTACATTTTAAAATCCCTGGGATGGATAATGTAAAAGTTGTTGATGCTAAAATTCAAACAACAAATAGTTCTGATAATGTTGGTAAGGAACAAAAGTTTATAACACGTGAAAATAAAGATTTAGTTATTGATTATTTTGTACAATGGAAGATTGTTGATTTTAATCGATACTATGAAACTATTGCGGGCGGTAATAGTGTTGAAAACCTATTGCTTGCTCGGTTAAATGGCCGTTTAAGAGCCGAAGTTGGTAAATTAGATATCGTTGATATTATTAATGACACCAATAATAACTCTCGCAATTCTATTATGACACGTGTAAAAGATGCTTTAAATGGCACAGCACAAGAAGCGGTCAAAAGTGAATCTATTGAAGAGACTATTAGCGAGGTTGAAAAAGATTCTGAAAATAATAAAACTAGTATGAGATCTTTTGGTGTTGAAGTCATTGATGTCCGTATAAAGAAAGTTAATTTTCCTCAGGAAATATCTAATTCAATTTATGAAAAAATGAAAGCAGCTCGGAAAGTTGTCGCGCAAAACCAACGTTTCCAAGGGGTTAAAAAGGCTGATGAAATACGAGCAGAGACTACACTAGAAGTTACAAAGATTTTATCTGAAGCTGAACGCCAATCTCGATCTATTCGTGGTGAAGGTGATGCAAATGCAGCTAAACTTTATGCCGATGCTTTTGGTAAAGATATGGAGTTTTTTAGTTTTATTCGTAGTTTAAAAGCTTACGAACAAAGCTTTACAGGTCATGATATTTTGGTCATTAGTCCTGATAGTCAATTTTTTCAATATATGAAATTAAAATCTAATAAATAACAGAATGAGATAAATAATCTATGAGTAATAATGTTGTTGTGCTAGGAACACAATGGGGTGATGAAGGCAAAGGTAAAGTTGTTGATTTACTCACAGAAAAAGCAAAATATGTTGTTCGTTATCAAGGTGGGCATAATGCTGGTCATACATTAGTGATTAATGGTGAAAAAACAGTATTACATTTAATTCCATCAGGAATTTTACGCAATGATGTGATAAGTATTATTGCAAATGGTGTAGTACTTTGCCCTGATGCTTTAATGAAAGAAATGAAAGAGCTAGAAAATAGCGGTATTCCTGTTAAAGACAGGCTCCTTATTTCTGAATCATGTCCTTTAATTTTACCTTACCATATTGCGTTAGACCAAGCTCGGGAAAAAGCCCGTGGTAGCCAAGCAATTGGAACAACAGGGCGTGGTATTGGCCCTGCTTACGAAGACAAAGTAGCTCGGCGCGGGCTTCGAGTTGGTGATTTACGTGATCGCCAAGCTTTCGCTGAAAAATTACAAGAAGTTATGGAGTATCATAATTTTCAATTAGTTAATTACTACAAAGCAGAAGCAGTCGATTATCAAAAAGTTCTAAATGATACATTGGCAATAGCAGATATTTTAGTTTCTATGATTGCTGATATTCCCTCTCTTTTAGAAGATGCACGCAAAAAAGGTGAGAGAATTATGTTTGAAGGTGCACAAGGTACATTACTTGATATCGATCATGGTACTTATCCTTTTGTTACCTCTTCTAATACCACCGCTGGTGGCGTAGCAACGGGATCTGGTTTTGGCCCACGTTACGTTGGCTATGTATTAGGTATTGTTAAAGCTTATTCTACACGAGTTGGTGCTGGTCCATTCCCAACGGAATTATTTGATGAAACAGGAGAGTACCTTTGTAAGCAAGGTAATGAATTTGGGGCAACAACAGGCCGTCGTCGTCGTACAGGATGGCTTGATGCAGTTGCTGTTCGCAAAGCGGTACAACTTAATTCTGTATCTGGATTTTGTTTAACTAAACTCGACGTGCTAGATGGGCTTAAAGAGGTTAAGATCTGCATTGGTTATCAATTACCAAATGGAGATGTGATAAAAAATGCTCCAGCGTCTGCTGAAGAGTGGGGCTTAGTTAAGCCTGTGTATGAGTCAATGCCAGGCTGGAGTGAATCAACTTTTGGTGTTAAAAGTTATGATGCTTTACCACAAGCAGCGAAAGCCTATATAAAACGGATTGAAGAACTAACCGAAACACCAATTGATATTATTTCAACAGGGCCAGATCGAAGTGAAACTATGATTTTACGAGATCCATATTCAGTATAATTTTAAATTGAGAAAAATCGGGATAATTATCCCGATTTTTATTTTAAGCTTATTAATTAAAATACAGTGATATAAATCTATAAGAGAATATTATGGCAAAAATAGGAACACCATTATCATTAAGTGCAACAAAGGTATTACTTTGTGGTGCAGGTGAATTAGCCAAAGAGGTTGTCATTGAATTGCAGCGTTTTGGGTGTGAAGTTATTGCTGTTGATCGTTATGCTAATGCGCCAGCTATGCAAGTTGCACATCGTTCTCATATTATTAATATGCTAGACGGTGATGAGCTTAGAAAAATTATTGAGATAGAAAAACCTAATTATATTGTTCCTGAAATAGAAGCAATAGCCACCGATACTTTATTAGAATTAGAAAAAGAAGGATTTGTAGTTATTCCTACAGCTAAAGCGACGCAATTAACCATGAACCGTGAAGGTATACGTCGTTTAGCCGCAGAAGAACTCAAATTGCCAACTTCACCATATCGTTTTGCATTAAATGAAGCCGAGTATAAGCTTGCAGTTAAAGAAATAGGTTTCCCTTGTTTAGTTAAACCTGTAATGAGTTCTTCGGGAAAAGGGCAATCTTTAGTAAGAAGTGAAGCTGATATTGAATCTTCATGGAAATATGCACAAGAAGGTGGCCGTGCAGGTAGGGGTAAAGTTATTATTGAAGGTTTTGTTGATTTTGATTATGAAATTACGCTATTAACTGTTAGGCATATTAACGGGGTTTTATATTGTGAACCTATTGGCCACCGTCAAGAAAAAGGCGACTATCGAGAATCTTGGCAACCGCAGCAGATGTCAGCTAATGCATTATGTTTAGCTAAAAATATCGCTATGAAGATAACCGAAGCTTTGGGGGGATATGGGGTATTTGGTGTAGAGCTGTTTGTTAAAGGCGATCAGGTTTGGTTTAGTGAAGTATCACCAAGACCACATGATACAGGTATGGTTACATTAATATCACAAAACATCTCAGAGTTTGCATTGCATGCTAGAGCTATTTTAGGATTACCAATACCTTTAATTGAGCAATATGGTCCAAGTGCATCAGCGGTATTGTTAGCAAATGGTAACTCTGATCACATTACTTTTTCTAATTTGGACAAAGTATTAAATGTTCCAGGTACTGATTTACGCTTATTTGGTAAATCTGAAGTTAACGGAATAAGACGAATGGGAGTTGCTTTAGCTAAAGCAGCAACAGTAGAAGAAGCAATTAAAAAAGCGGTTAATGCAATTAATCAGCTAAAAATAACCTTCTAACCTTGTATTTTGACTAAAAAATATTCATTTGAAATGAAAAGAAAGAATTTTATGAAATAGGGGGTTGACGTGGGCAAGTGAAATGCGTAACATACTCAACCCTTGAGACAGCGAAGTAAATTAACGAAAAGTTAGTTGATTTAAAAAGGCTGTCAGCTCTTTAAAAAGAAGAAACAGACAATCTGTGTGGGCACTTGCGAGACGAAGAATGAAAAGTCTATGGACTTAAAAATTAAGTCTTGATAAGTGACACTGAAGATTCATTTGAATATGTCAGAGACAGTTATTGAGCATCAAACTTTAAATTGAAGAGTTTGATCATGGCTCAGATTGAACGCTGGCGGCAGGCTTAACACATGCAAGTCGAACGGTAACATGAGTGCTTGCACTTGATGACGAGTGGCGGACGGGTGAGTAAAGTATGGGGATCTGCCGAATGGAGGGGGACAACAGTTGGAAACGACTGCTAATACCGCATAAAGTTGAGAGACCAAAGCATGGGACCTTTGGGCCATGCGCCATTTGATGAACCCATATGGGATTAGCTAGTAGGTGGGGTAAAGGCTCACCTAGGCGACGATCTCTAGCTGGTCTGAGAGGATGGCCAGCCACACTGGAACTGAGACACGGTCCAGACTCCTACGGGAGGCAGCAGTGGGGAATATTGCACAATGGGGGGAACCCTGATGCAGCCATGCCGCGTGTATGAAGAAGGCCTTCGGGTTGTAAAGTACTTTCGGTGATGAGGAAGGTGTTGTATCTAATAGGTGCAACAATTGACGTTAATTACAGAAGAAGCACCGGCTAACTCCGTGCCAGCAGCCGCGGTAATACGGAGGGTGCGAGCGTTAATCGGAATGACTGGGCGTAAAGGGCATGTAGGCGGATAATTAAGTTAGGTGTGAAAGCCCTGGGCTCAACCTAGGAATTGCACTTAAAACTGGTTAACTAGAGTATT